>JALNWR010000012.1 GCA_023230795.1 Candidatus Cloacimonadota bacterium | reverse complement strand
GTCCAGGGTATCGCCGTCGCGTTCACAGCTAAGCTGAGAATTTGGGAGCAATTCCATTACGTACTCGCCGCCTTTCTGTTTGATAAACGTGTGTTTATCGGGGAAGGCGGGTTCCAGGATCTGCCACTGTAGGAATTTGTTTGAACCAATGACAAATTTATTCTTGATTTCTTTGCCTTCTTTGGCATAATCAAGGAACTTGCCTTTGTAGTTCAATCTGAGACTTAATACTTTCGCCATAAGACCTCCATTTACCTACTTGCAGCAGGGCCGTATGACTTCAGCCAGTCTGCTTCCTCTAAGGTCGCAAAATATATGTTTTGATAACCTGTATTTGTGCCAACCCGAACGATCTCGGTTATGTAGCCGCAGGGTAGATTGCTATCCGCTTGAACTACCAGGCAGGCATCATCCCATTTATCTTCAGGGACAGCATTCCATTCATTCCGAAAGAATTCCTGCATCAGAGCACGTTTACTTACATTTTCAATCAGGTCCTGAGGCTCGCCCAGGTATGCGTTGTCTATCCCCAGCAAAACACGGTCTGTATAAAGCTTTACTGGTGTTACCATAGGATTCTCCATCAGGGCATCCTTGGTCATCGTGGTGGGGTATTGCATATCGGGTAATTCGTTAATTTTTACTGCCTCCATGGAGACATTCTTCATTAGAAACACCAGGATTATAGTGAGCACGTCCAAAAGCGAAGTGATGGAGAGTGATTTGACGTCTTCACTTTTTTTACGAACGGCTCTGCGTCCCTTTTTTTCTCTTGATCTATAAGTACTCATATTTTCCTCCCAAAATCCTAGTAGAAATAGACGTTTTTGGGGTTTTTATAATGCACGGTAGGGAAACCATTTTGCTTGCAGAGGTCAATCGTGCGAATCAGGGTGTCGTACACAACTTCAGGATGCACAATCACAGCTATTTCATTTGTATCAGCATGGTCTGCTTTCAGATCAATCAAAAGACTGTTCAAGCCGGGGAAATCATAATGGCTTTCACCCAGAGCAGGTAGCTTGTGTTTCGTACCGTCAATATCGCGTATTTCCATGCCCTGAAACAGGCCGGCGTCAGGTTTATCGCGGAGCATAAGATGAATCTCAATTTGCTTATCAGCTTCACCTCCACCTCCACCACCTTCACCGGATGCACCTGGACCTCCTTCCGAGGAAAAATTCAAAGCCACAAGCGCTACCTGTGAGACCACGACCAAAAGCATCAAAAATGGGATGATCGTGACAAAGAGGTTCATGATGGGAACCAGATTTGGCTCCTCTGGCGCAGTTTGTGACTTCTGTTGCCTCGCCTGGGAAGGACGATATACTGCCATGATCTTATTCCTTGATATAGTTGTTAATATGGTTTACCAGTTTTACACTATACTCATCGATATTGCTAATCAGGTTTTGAGCGCGGGTAAAGAGCCCACCTTTGATCAAGGTAAGCGGGATAGCACCTATCAAACCAAGAGCGGTAGTTCCGATAGCTATATAAATACCATCGGTAAGGGCTTTCTGCTGCGCAGCACCTGTAAGTCCGCCCAGAGCTCCGAAAGCTTGTATCAGGCCAAAAATAGTTCCCAGAAGTCCAAGATATGTGGAAATCTGAGCTAAGGTATCAAACCAAAACAGGCCACCATCAAGTTTGTGCACAGTCTGTAAAACCGCTTCGTCAAAGGCGTTTTGCACCGCAATGCGACCCTCTTCACCTTTTTTGCCGGATTTACGCACGTCCTTGTACACAGTCAAGCCGCTCCAAAAAATGAAACCCATAGTGGTGCTCTTAAATTGGTCAGCTATCTTGGTAGCTTCATCGATCTGATCGTTTTTCACAAAGTTCTTGAGCTTGAAGAAAAACTTTTCGGCATCGATTTTCTCACGGACAAAAAGTTGAATATAACGAACCACACCCAAGGCCAGACCGATTAGCAGGTTTGCTAAGATCAAGTAGGCAAAGAATCCACTGGTAGAGAATACTTCAATAAGATTTACTCCACCTCCGGTAGCAGGGGTTTCTACACTCTCCTGTGCGAAGAGGAACCCTACACTAATTAACAGGGCGATCACAACGAGTATGCTATGTTTGCTTTTCATTTTGACTCCTTAAGCCATTTATTTAGTAGTAATTCACTGTTGTCTTCTATGATTTTGTCATCCAGCATAAAACGGTACTTTCCGGATGCCATAAAAGTATCTGCTTTGGATTTGTAGATTCCAGATACCGGAGCCATAGATCGTACTTCAATATCGATTACATCTTCGTCCACAAATACCCCCTCAGCATTTACATTGGGCTGATTTGTGGCCTGTTGATTTGCTTGCTGTGCTAAAAGTACGGATGTCAGCATCAGCAAAGTACATAAGATAATGAGGTTCTTCTTCATCGGATTTCCTCCTTGCCAGCTTTTGCATAAGTGATTGTAGCCAGAAAACCTCGATAGTTCGAATTGTTTGTAACTTCGAAACGGAGGACGTTTCTACCCATAACGACGTTTTGAGCGGGGATAGGAACCTGTCCGGGATAGACCTTGAAGGGCTCTGCATCATAGTCGAAAGCAGCGCCTCCGATGTGTGTACCATTCAGGTAAACGGTTACAGATTCCGGGGCGATAATATCTATCATGCCTTCTCTGAATTCTGAGTCCACTACAAAATCGGTTTCAAAAACCAGACTTTCCACTGGGCCTTCAAGTTCAGATACCCAGATCGGGCGAGCTGCATTTTCTTGCATATCTTCGATTTCTTCCCAAGAGATGTTCCATTCGGTAGCTTGGGCAGCATAAGCTGTAGTTTCTTCCTGTGTTTCAGGATCAATATTGATTATCCTCCATCCTGTATTGGTGTTCAGGGTGGTTATCACAGGCGGGATATTAGCCAGGATGCGCTGATGACTGGTCAGAAGCTGGAGGTTAAGCGCCATTTGGATTTGATTTGAGCTGCCATTGACAAACTCGATCTCCAGGGTGTTTTCGCCCTCGGTGAAAAGTTCACCGGGGATCATAAAGCTATATCTGGTGGACATTGGCTTACCGGCTTCCAGGCTGTCTATAGGTACCCAGGCTGAGCTCACCATGCTGCCATTGAGCGTAACTTCCATATCCAGGGGAAACACTACTTGCAGGTAGGCAAAATCAGGGGCAAGATCAGCATTTACCACACGGCTGAGCTGCAGGGTGTTGCCTGCAGGGATGAAGGCGCTACCCAGAGCTTGTCCTTTGGGGCTTTGCTTATTTATGAAATTCAAAGTGATGCCAGAGGGCTGCAAGTTTTGCTGCCACTGGCTGTTCAAGATGAAATCCTGTTTTCGGTATTCGGATAAGAGTCCCCGATCTTCCAAAGCCTGACGGGCAGATAGGGTGTATTGATTTTGATATCCGGCCAGATGATACTGGCGGAATATCTCATATTGCCAGGAAACTTCATTGTTCAGGTAGAACTGAGTTTGCTGGAAGGTAAACTGAGCGATCAGGTTATTAAGTGCTTCTCCCGGGTATTCCTCTCTGTAATACTCCGCTTCTGTGGTTTCACGGAAATACTTTTCGAGCTGAGCGCCCACTACTTCTGCTCCGCGGGCATAGAGCCTGGAGATCAGGTCCATAGCTTGCAGTCTTCTGTCATTATCGATAAAGTAGCCGCTTTCATTGGCTTCATTTACCAGAGCCAGAACTTTGTTTACTTCTGCAGTTATAGTATCCTGATATTTAGGAATTCTGCGTTCTCCACCGTTAAGATGTTTATCCCATTTAGTGGCATAATTCACCCTGATCTGTCTGGCGGGAGTGCTGGTGAAGACAGCCAGATTATTCATAGCATTCAGGCGTTTGTCGTAAGATTCCAAAAACGCTATGCGGCGCTGGATGTTATCGTATTCTTCCTGAACTGCTACAAATACTTCGTGTACTTTTTGATTTGCGAAGGTCAGGCCTTCTTTTTTGTATCCGGCTTCAGCGGCCAGGTACTTGTCCCGGGCTTCAAAAGCGGCATCCCAGTCTTCATTGAGGTAAGCGGTATCAAAGTCTCCCGCTATCTTCTGAAGCTGTGTATCTGCAACAAATTGGTAATAAGTGCTTTTATCAGGACTGCGTTTTAGTATCTCGCGAGCCAACGCGGTATATTCATCCATTTCGTTACGATCAAGATACCCTTTGGCCATGTATTCCATATAAGGAATTACATTTTCATGCTCTGGATACAGCTCAATAAAGCGGTTACGCAGCTCGTATTCTGTACTGAGATCGGAAGTCTTTGCGTACATCAAAATGGCATCAGCCAAAAGATCGGAAGCTTTTACTTCTCCTGCATCAATGCTGGATGCGCGTGTTTCTTCAAAGAGATTCAGATAGCCCTCAGCGGCAGCGGCGGGATCGGTATTTGTCAGGTTGTTGATCCTGGCCAATCTGAGGCGGAAGGTATAGTTACTGGCGGGATATTTATCGATAAACTCCTGTTCAATGGTTTCTGCCAATTGAGGGTTGTTCATCATTTCAGCTTCGCCGGCCACGTCTATGGCTTGTTTGTAGCGTGCGTAGATAGCGTCGATATTAGTATCTGTCTCAGCTATATCCATGAGCAGATCGATAGCTTCCTGATAGGCGCGGGCGTTAATATAAGCTTGGACTGCCGCCACGCGGTGTCCCAGAATCTCTGCGCTTTGAGCAGGATCGAGTTCGGAGGCCAGGCGGAGGCGTTCTTGTGCTTCGGTGATGTAATCTCCCTGGGAGCCTGCTTTTTCAAAGCTGGTTTGAATCTGCACCAGTATATCTTGCTTGATGCTTGCTTCTTCTTCGGTGGAAGTGGCCAGGGGAAGAGCCTGGCGCAGCCACTGTTCGCCCTCGTTGTCCATACCTTGGGTAATGCTGATATTGGCAAGTTTGAGGTAGGTCTCGTATTTATCTGTATCAGAGAGCAGCTCCTGCTTCTGAAGCACTTGTGTATATAGCTGCATAGCTTCAGGGTAGTTTTCGTTATCCATCTGGATATCAGCCAAAAGCAGCTGGATGCTTAAGGCTTCACGCTGTCTTTCAGGATTGCTGTACAGCTCATTATTGCATACCAGAATAAAGCGGTCGGCGCTATTTTTGAGGAAGTCATAAGTCTGAGTCTGTCCGATAGGAGATTCTTCAGCCACTTCTCCAAGAGATTCCATCATAGATGCATAAACGTTTCTGGCATAATTCATCGCACGTTGCTCAAGTTCAAAGAATTGAGTATTGTTAGGATGATTCTCATTGAAGTTATAGATCATATTGATGGCGTTCACGTAGTTTTCCACGCTCTGGGTTTGGTCTGCCAAAACAATATAGTTATTGGTCATAGTACTATCTGCAGAGCTGCGGAAGCTCGCGTAATCTTCAAGATGCAGCCGGGCAAAGGCGTCATAGCTTTGCATGTATTCCTGGTAAGCGGTCAGATTTTCAGGGGTTACCTGGCGGGCATAATTATTATAAAGCCTCAATCTTCTTTGCTCATAGGCGTTTTCCACGATTTTCATTTGTCTGCTGATATCTTTGTTACGATTTGCCGCATACCAGTCTGAATCTTGGTTGTAATCCTGGATTATTTTCAGATAGAGTCCCTGTGTAATCTGATCCAGATTCTGGCCTTCTCTGAGTCTTTGGCCAGAATTGTGATAAAGCACCAGGATGGAATCCTGCAATATGGGGTTGATCAAAGCCAGAGGATTGGTCCGAATGCGATATTGCAAAAAGTCAGCAGCCTGAATGGAAACTCCCATATCTACTTTATGCTGGGCAGCTTTATCCACCACCTGACGGATCACTTCTTCGTTTTGATAATCCTCAAATACCTGGCTTACCACTTCCACACCCCTGGAAAGCGTATTAAAGTCCGTCCCGTCCAATGCTATAAGGCAATAAGCGATATTGTCAATAGCATCCGTCCTGTAGTCTGAGACGAGCTGGGGATCGGATATCTTTCCGGAATCTGTAGCTTTCAGTATCTCGATAAAGTCGTTCATCGCCAGCGTCAATTCATTTTCATCAAAGCTGTTCAAGCGCACCCAGCCTCTCTGATATAGGGCATCGTAATACAGAGGACTGTCTGGAATGGCAACTATCTGATCAAATTGATCGATTGCCATGGCGCGATACTGGACAGGAGTATCAGAATCATCGGCAAAGCTAAAGTATAAGAGTCCCAGCCGGTAAACTGCTTCCTCATAGGTCTGGGAGGAAGGGTAATTGTTTACGATCTCATTTAAGGCATCCAAAGTCTCACGGAAATTTGCCTCAGAATAAAGGCTATTGGCGGGAGGGTTATCATCTTCTCTGGCTGTAGCCAGGAAATTGATCTTATTTTGATCGATCTCCACCCGTTTGAGATCGCTGCTGATAAAGGCAAGGTTATATAAGGCTAAGTCTCGCTCCGGTAGATTTGGGTCCAGAGCAATAGCTTTGCGATAACTGGCCATGGCGGGTCTAAGGTCGGTGGGGAATGCATAATACTGCAATTCTCCCAATTTATAATACAGGTCTGCCGTGCCCACGAGATCACCACCGCCCGGTTGTTCAAATGCAGTAAAGCCCGGATTTTGCCCCAGGAAATTTTCAATCTGAGAGATCAGGGCGAGCTGTTTCTGACGGTATTCCTGCTGAGCGGCCATCAGCTCTTCATCTGGAAGCGAAGTCTGAGTGCTCAGAAATTCATTGAATTGAGCCATCAAATCTCGATAGCTGAGATGCAGGCTAATAAAATCTATATTGGAAAGGTATTGGCTGTACCCGCTGGTGATGGCTTGGTCGCGGTTGGCAGTAAAGAGCAGATCACTGATATTAGTGGAAATTTTCGAACGGATCTTGCCTTCTTGCTCTTCATTGATCATGGCGCGTATATCGGTGCGCAGATAGTCTTCTATTTCATGGGTGATCCCAGCTATCTCATTTCTGTCGGCCATCAGGGCTTTATACTCATTTAAAATTTCCAGAGTTATTGTACGATCTTCATCTTTGACATACTGCAGGTCTGCAATATACTTTTCTCTCATCAGCTCCGTTTCGGCTTTTTCGCTCAGAACCCAATTGCGCTCTTCGTTCAAGCGCTGAGTATGTTCCGGGAGTTCGCCGCTGGCCAGAAGTCCATCAATTTCTTCAAGCATTTGCTCGTAAACAGCGATGGTGCGGTCGGTCTGATAAATCAAGTCCAGAAACAGGTCTGCGGAATAGTCTCTATCGTCTCTAAAGCCTTCGCTGCTCAGGCGCAGGAAGTTCTGTTGCAAGTGATTGTCCAACCTCTGTAGCGCTCTATCGTAAAAGGCAAGATTCGCTTTTACCGCTTCGATATACTGAAGGCCGGGGCGGATATCTTGTTGTACCAAAGCGCTGGAATTCGCATAATTTGTCAGGGAAGCTTTAAGTTCATTGAGCTGTGCCATCTCATATTCATGGGACTCTACGATAGAATCCAAAAATAACATGCCCTTCATTGTGATCATCTCGCTATTGATCATGGTAAGATCGCTCATGATCTGATTTATAGCAGAGCTCAGGGCATTGTGTTCAGCTTTAGTAGGATTCTCATAATAAGAATCCAGATCAAGGGCTTCCAGGCGATTCAAAACCTGTTGTTTTGCCGGAAGTAAGGTGTTTAAGACAATTTCTCTATTGTAGTTGTATGCGTAAATCAAATCCAGAACATCTTGATAATTTCTGTCGTCAGTACTCATATCTGCATAAAGGTACAGATAGGCTGGGAAATACTCTCCGGTATTGTAATACTCAAAAACTATATATTTTAAAAAATCTTTTGCTGCACTGCGATTACCAGCCTCAAGCATGGTGGCAAGCCGACGATACAAGACAAGATTTAGCATCTTGCGGGCATCCTCATTAAGCTCTGTCTCAAGCAGTGTGTCAAAAATAGTTATAGCCTTATCATCTTCCCCTACTCTTGCATACATATGCCCCAGAAGATATGAAATCTCCTGTTCTCCCAGAGTACTCAAGACGCTACTAAATATCTGTAGTTGCTTATTCGCTTCCTGGGGGTCCAGCGCAATAAGAGTAGGCAATTCATCTACCAGAAATTGTTTAGCAGCCTCTCTGATTTGTCTTCTCTGTATGCGGATCTCTTCCATATATTGCTCTACAACGTCTTGCTCATCCAAGTCACTGGTTTGGGCAATAACATTGGATATGCAAGTTAGAGAAAATACCAGCAATACCAAAAATAAATACTTTTTCATAACCCCGCTCACTTTAGACTCTATTCAGTTGGTTAGTCATTATCTCATTTATTAGTAGGCTACCAGGATGCCCGTGCATCCTGGCTTACTACATAATCAAATTAGGAAGTATGGTTCCTATATTCACAGCTAAATTACTTAGGTCTTAGTTCTTCTCACTTTTAAGCTGTTCGATCCAGGCTCGCAGTTCTTCGAGAGATTTCTGGGCTTTTTCACGTTCAGTTCTAAGCACACGAAGCTCTTCCAGGAGGTCTCTGACTTCAGGAGAGAGCTGGGCTTGAGAAGTGCTGATTCCGCTTCCAGTCTGGCCAGGAGTCTCAATGGTCGTGCTGGGAGTGGTGCTTACGCCTCCAGCAGGAGGAATTACCACTACTTCAGATTCCGGATAGCTGGTGTCGCTGGGTGGAATTACCACACCATCTTCATCAGGTACAGTTCCCAAATCTACTATGTAAGGGTCTTCCATGTGCTCATCTCTGGCGTATAGACCAATGTCTGGGCGACGCTTTGCTTCGGCATACTTATCCATTACATAAGAGAGGCCAAAGGCGACTCTGAGGTTGTCTTCATATCCGTTGTCCTTGGTAAGGTCTTCCAGAGCTTGTGCGCCTACTCTGAAACCCCAATTCTTCCAAGTGTATTTGATCCCGGCATTAATTTCATGCCCGTCAAATTCTCCCTGAATCGCAAAATTGCGGAAAGGCGACATCTCGGCAGAAGTAAACAATCCATTAAAGATACGAGCCCGGCTGGCTTGTCCGGTGAAGCGGTGAGCACCTAAACCCAGATTAAACATCCAGGGCATGCCCAGGACCACAGCCTGTTTGGAGGCTACAACATAGGGAGAAAAATGCTCATAAGAAGCTTTATCGGGATGAGCGTAATAATCATCTCCAGGATTCAGCTCCCTTACACTGGTTTCGCCCACAGGAGACAGGATGTTGTCTATACCTACAGACAATTGCGGCAGACGCGGGGTCTCCTGTAAAATCTTTGCTTTTACATTCAAAAAATACACCAATGGCTCATCTTCGATCTTATCACCGATAAACAGGCCAAGTTCCACCCGGTCCAAAATACCGACTCCCGCCATCATATACGGCGCAAAACCGTCTATTTCAACCGGCTTGGCTACATCTCTGTAGTATCCAACTAACATAAATTCGGCAGCCATATGTGGTAAAACATACGCATCCGGGGTACGTAGCATGCCCAGAGTCTGGAAAGGCGCAGCTTCCAGCAGTCCGAACATCGCCACTACAACGATTACACTTAAAATAACTTTTTTCATACTTCCCTCCACCTTTCGGTGATTCTTCATATTCATGATTCCATAAATATCATTGACAAACAATTCGTCAAGCTTTTTCTTGCCTCATGATTAAAAGAACAAAACAAGAATTAGCTCGATTAGGAGAAAACTTAGCTGCAAACTATCTTGTAAGCAGTGGCTATGAGGTAATTTACAGGAACTTTCGGGTTCAACAAGGCGAGATAGACCTGATTGTGGAAAAAGATCAACAGCTCGTTTTTGTTGAGGTTAAGACACGATCCTATCACTCTATCAATAGCGCTATCGCCAATGTGAACCATCGAAAACAAATCCATATCAGCAGAGTTGCACAATTATATTGTAAGCAGAATCCGCAGTTTGACAAATACAATACACGCTTTGACGTCATTGTAGTTCTCAACAACAGACGGGATGACACGTTTAGCATCAAACATTTCAGCGACGCATTTCTCCCGGTATTCGAGGATTAGCCTATGTTCTTGTCTTTGGCTCCTCAGACATAAGGGCCATAAATAAAATTCTTGAAAATAAAACAATAAAAACAGCTTTTGATAGATCAATCGATTGATCCGTAGATTAGATTCTGTAGCGAAGAATTCACACTCTGACAGCAGTGTCTGCGCTTTATAGTTTAACCTGATTTTAATTCGGTTTCGACTCGAGTCCACTCGAGCCCTCGAGTCATCTCGAGTCAAAAACAAGTTAAAATCAAGTCCAGGGCTCAGGCGAAAAGACGGGTTCGCCGTTTTGGTTCATGCTGCTTTATCTCACAGTCTAACATGCTCATAGCATGGCTTACAAAGCGGGATTAAGCTGAGCTTGTTTCAGATCAGCATAAAAGACGGCAAGGGCGGTATGGAAATAAGGAGCCACATAAATAAGCGCGACCCCGAAACTGAACAAGCACAGGATAAACCAGCCGATGAAGCTAAGCCACAGGTCAAAAAGTCTCCATTTATGACCGTAGATCATGTGTTTGCTGGCCTCGATAGCTTCCTGGGCAGAAAGCTGAGGATTTTCTTCCATGATAAAGAAAGTCATGCTATATGAGAAAGCGGCGATGATGCCAGGTACGATAAGCAGCAGACTCCAGAGCAGGACGTATATCCCGATCAGCAGTCCTGCGACAAGGCTGCGTGAAAAATCCTGAAAACCGGAAAAGAGCATTTCCACATCGATCTTCTCTTCTTTCAATACGCTGAGCAAGACCTTTGCCAGGCCTAAAGACAGCGGGCCATAGATCAATAAAGACCCAATATTCAGAATAGAGCTGGCGGCAGACATCATGACGCTGTATATGAGCAGCACGAGAATGAGCATTCCCATTTGCAGGCCCATCAATCTGCGAGCTTCAGCACGGATTTGAGCGCTATTCATGATTCACCCTTTTAGCGCTTTGCAAGTCCAGAGCTATATAAAGGAAGGCAAGAGCCATGAATAAGGCAAAAGCGCCCATGGCCAGCGAAGGCAGTATGCCGTATAAGGAAAAGGCTAAGCCGGCTTCATTTTGCAGGAAATAGATCAAAGCCCGGACTGATGAATACAGTTCATAGGCAGCTACGAGAAACCACAATATGGTAAAAAACCAATATTCAAGAGCCGGCACTATCGGTACCAGAAACTTACTATCTCTGAGCGCAGTAATGGTGCGCACGCCGCTTCCCAGATAAATCATGGAGATGATCAAAGCCAAGGCTCCGTATATCATGATGACGGTGGAAGCTTGAACTTGATAGAAATTCTCATGAATGCGCAAATAGAAGATAGCCAGAGCGGTACTGATGATGATAGCAATAAGATTCCACCACCGCATTTTACTGCATTTTTTGTCGATCTGAGATAAAGGAGCCATAGGGGCGGATTCCGGCTCGAAGTCATAGCCACGCTGGGTCAGCTCTTCCATGATAGCGTTGTAGGCTTCGCTATCAGTCTCGGCTTGCTCAAAGAGCACCTTAAGATCATGGTCTTCACATGAGCTGTAATCTGGATATTGATCGTCTTCGTAAATCATATCTGTATCCTTTAGTTTTTATACGGGGCAAGATAAACGCATTAGTTATGCTGTCAAGCAGTTTGCTATCTAAAATATCGTCTTGATGGGACTCAAAGCATTGTGTAGCTATCGTTTGCTATCTGAAATGGCGTCCCTATGGGACTCAGGGGATTGTGCGAATGGAGTTCAAGCCGGCTCTTCCAGCTTCGGTATATGCTCCAATCTTTGCGCCGGCTTGGACTTCATTGAGAGTTGAATCATGTTCATACCGGCTTGGTCAAGCGTTGAAGCATGTCACACCGTCTTGGTCAAGCGTTGAAGCCTAGACCGGCTTGATGAATTTTGAAGTCTAACCCAGCGCCATAATATGTGGTAAAGTATAAAGTTAGAGGAGCTGGTTTAAACTCCAAAATTCGGCTGGGTTACACTCCAAAGCTTCAAAGCTGCGTAGCCGAATCGGAGTTCAGCGTCCCAGGCAGCTTGGCTGAAAACCTGAAAACCTTAAAACTCCAAAACTTCAGAAATGGTATTTCGTGGTTTGCTATCTGAACTGTCGTTCCTACAGGACTCAAATTGTTGTGGGGCTTATGGTTTCTATCTGAAATGGCGTTCCGGGATTCGAATTAGAAGTATATTCAGCCGGGATCATGAATCTTAACTGCTAAAGGTATAAACTGAAACACATAAGCATGGATGAAAGCTAAGATAATAGCACTGAATTTATTATCAAAATAGTGACTCCATATTTTGGGGAATACTCAAAGACTTTATCTGACTTTTTTCAGGCATGGCTATGGTTGTATCGTTCAGCGGTTTTGTGGAAATCAGGGCCGGGAATAAGGCAGGATTTTGCGGAATTGTAGTTGACATATATCTGCAGTTTTTAATTATGATCTGCAAGAGATAGATGGAGTAAAAGATGCCCTTTATACATTTACACAATCATACGCAATACAGTTTATTAGATGGTGCCTGTCGGGTAGATCGCATGGTAAAACTGGCCAAAGAACTGAATATGCCTGCCGTGGCGATCACGGATCATGGCAATCTCTTTGGTGCGATAGACTTTTATCATGCGGCCAAAAAAGCCGGAATCAAACCTATTATAGGGATAGAAGCCTATATCATCAATGGTGATATCGAATCTGACTTCAGCAAAAATGACACCCGCTACCACCTCGTGCTGTTGGCGAAAAATTATCAGGGTTACAAGAACCTGATGAAGCTATCCTCGGCATCTTATATCAAGGGTTTCTACTATAAGCCCCGCATCTCAAAAGCTCTGCTGGCGCAGCATAGCGAAGGCCTTATCTGCCTCTCCGCCTGTGTAAAAGGGGAGATTCCCTCTTTGCTTTTGGCCGGCCGGCAGCAGCAAGCCAAAGAGGCTGTGCTCTGGTACAAGAATCTCTTTGCAGATCGCTATTATCTGGAGATTCAAAATCACGGCCTGGATATGGAAAAAACCGCGATGCCCCAGATCATCGCTCTGGCAAAAGAATGTGAAGTTCCTCTGGTGCTCACCAATGACTGTCACTATCTGCATCAGGAAGACCATGAGGCTCATGACATCCTGCTGTGTATCCAAACCGGAAAACTGCTCAACGATCCCGGACGCATGCGTTACAATACTACGCAGCTGTATTTTAAGACTTCCGAGCAGATGAAAGAGATCTTTCCGGAAGTACCTGAGGCTTATGAAAACACTCTTAAAATAGCCAATAGCATCGATCTGGAGCTTTCTTACGACGAATTTCTGCTGCCGGAGGTTCAGACTCCGCCCGAATTTACCGATATGGGAGACTATCTCAAGTATCTGTGCTATGAAGCGGCCCAAAAGAAATATCCGGATTTAGATGAGACGGTGCAGCAGCGGATCGAATACGAACTTGGCGTGATCAAGCGCATGGGCTTTGATGGCTATTTTCTGGTGGTGAAAGACATCATAGACAATGCCCGGGCTCAGGATGTGGCGGTAGGGCCGGGACGCGGCTCTGCCGCAGGAAGCATCATCGCTTACCTGCTGGATATCACCAAGATAGACCCCATGAAATACGGTCTTCTTTTTGAAAGATTTTTGAATCCGGACCGCATCAGCATGCCGGATATTGACATTGATTTCTGCGCTCGTGATCGCGGTAAAGTAATAGATTATATAGTGCAAAGATACAATCGGGAGAGCGTAACCCAGATCATCACCTTTGGCACTCTGGGCGCAAAAAGCGTGATCAAGGATGTGGCGCGGGTGCTTTCTGTGCCTGCCTCGGAAGCGAATACCATCACTAAGACCATCCCCGGAGTGGTAAAAAGCCTGGAAGACGCTCTGAAGCAATTCCCTGAATTTGCCAGGCTGATCAATCAAAATGAGCTGTATCAAAGCATCTTGAAACATTCCATAGTTCTGGAGGGATTAGTTCGGCAAACCGGTATTCATGCCGCGGGAGTGGTGATCGCCCCCGGCGACCTCACTGAATATGTGCCCCTGGCTTGCAGCGTGCAAAAAGAAGGGGAAAAAGTGATACTCGTGCAGTATGAAGGTAAATGGCTGGACGAGCTCAAAATGCTCAAAATGGATATCCTGGGGCTGAAAACCCTTACCTTAATAAAGAAGACCATTGATCTGGTGAAACAGAGCCACGATGAAGACATTGATATAGACAGCATCCCTCTGGATGATAAGAAGGTTTTTTCTCTGCTCGGCAGGGGAGAGACGGACGGGGTCTTCCAATTTGAAAGCGATGGCATGCGCAAATACCTCATCGATCTGAATCCCAATAGGTTTGAAGACCTCATCGCCATGGTAGCGCTTTATCGGCCAGGGCCAATGCAATTTATCGATAGTTTCATCGCCAGAAAACACGGCCGGGAAAAGGTAAAATACGACCATCCTCTGGTGGAAAACACTCTGAAGGAAACCTATGGAGTTACAGTTTATCAAGAACAGGTAATGCGGATATCCCGTGAGCTGGGCGGACTTTCCGGAGGCGAAGCCGATACCCTGCGTAAGGCTATGGGCAAAAAGAAGACTTCGCTGATGATGAAATTTCAGGAAAAGATCATCGCCGGAGCTTCTCAGAACCAAGTTCCGCGGGCTACGATAGATAAAATCTGGCAGGATTGGCTGAAATTTGCTGAGTATGCCTTCAATAAAAGTCACGCTACTTGCTATGCTTTGGTGGCCTATCAGACGGCCTGGCTGAAGGCACATTATCCGGTGGAATTTATGGCGGCGTTGCTTTCTCTGGAAGATAATCCCAGCGATGTTCCCATCAAAATCGAAGTATGCAAAGACATGGGCATCAATATCATCCCACCAAATATCAATCGCAGTGATGCCGAGTTTAGCGTGCATGGCCGGGATGTGCTATTTGGACTCAGAGCTATCAAAAACCTGGGTGAAGCCGCTATGCGGGCTATCATTGAAGACAGAGAGCAAAACGGGATATATCGCAATATCTTTGAATTTTGCTCCAGGCTGGATAGCTCTTCGGTAAATAAGACCGTATTGGAAAGCCTGATTGCTGCTGGTGCTATGGACGAGATGGAAGGCACGCGGGCGCAAAAATGGGCTGTGATCGAACAAGCTTTGGGTCTCTCTTCCGGGGATCAGCGGGACCGTAAACGGGGGCAGACTTCGCTGTTTGACCTGATCTCAGATGAAGATGATGCCGATTTCTTCCCGCCTCTGCCTGCGGTGGAAGACTGGAGCTATCTGTATCAATTGGATCAGGAAAAAGCCGTACTGGGCTTTTATATGAGCGGACATCCCTTGTTTGAGTATCGGGCCTTGGTGCGCCATCTAACTAATGTCAATTCCAAAACGGGCAAAAATAAGAATACCGATCTCGCATTGGTGGGTATAGTGTCCAGTATATCGCGCAAAAAGGATTCCAAGGGCAACCCTATCGCTTTTGTGGAGATGGAGGATATGACCGGTAGATTTGAAGTGCCGCTTTTTAACCGTGATTTTACCAAATATATCGTAAATCTGCAGGTCGGGAAAGTCTATCTGATCATGGGAAATAAAAGTCAATACAACGGCAATGACGACGGGATACTCAGAATAATGCCCAGTGCTTTAATTGCCTTTGAAGACCTGCCGCGGATGCTCAAAGGACGTCTGAAGGTTAACTTCAAGGCAGGGCAGATCCAAAAAGCCCTCCTGGCAGAAATCGCTTCCTGGGTCAAACGCATACCGGGGAAGATAAGCTTGCAGCTGGAAGTGGAGGATGCAGACCTGGATAAACATCTGCTGGAAGCAAAGGCCGGCATTTTCCCTGATAACGCAGCTTTGGCCTGGCTGGAAGAGGAGGGTCTGGAATTTACTCTGGATTACAATAACAATGGTGAAGAAACTATATAGTCTGCTGCTGCTGAGCCTTTTGTTGCTACCTCTGATGGCACAGGAGATCATCTTCGAGCGTTATGAAAGCGGGGTGGATATCTGGATCATTCTGCCCTATGAACTTTTCCATTTTGGCAGCGGTGATGACAACGCTGAATATCAGCTTTCCACTCAGATCAAAGATTCACGCGGCAAACAGGTGGTCGTGGATGATCTGATCATTCAGATTCCAAACAGAGAGTGGCTTCGTGGCGGCACTGCCATGCCGATCCAGCAGAGCTACAATCTGCCCACCGGTAGCTATAACCTGAATATCTTCCTGCGGAATCGCAAGCTGGGAGATAAACAAAATTACGAGCGCAGATTCAATGTAGGCTCCCAGGCCACCCCAATCGGGCAGGCCTATCTGATCGCAACGCGGGAAGGATTTCGCTACATCCCCTCTACCATGGCTATGCAAGAGCTTCAGAGCCTGCTGCTCAAAATTAGCTATGCAGTTCCAGCCCAGAGCTTGACCATGTCTGTAGATGGTAAGCAGCACGATTTTGAGCTTGATCAAAGCCCGTTTGAACTTGATCTGAAGCAAGTCGTCCAGCAGGATAGCATCTATGATATGAGCATTGCGATCACCGAAAAGAATATCCGCTATCAGTTGGAGCCACTATTGTATCGCCCCTGGTTTTCTTTTGGCACGCGCTACTCCCTGGAAGAGCAGTTAGACCAATTGCGGTATATAGCCAGTCAAAACGAATGGCAGGTTCTCAGGAAGGTGGCGAAAAACAAATATCACGATGCCATTGAAAGCTTCTGGCAAGCCAATGATCCCACTCCGGGCACGATTCGGAATGAAAACCGTGATCTTTTCAATGAAAGGGTGCTGCGGGCCGATGAAAGATTTACCATCCACAAAAGACTGCGAGGCTGGAAGTCTGATCGCGGACGCATCTATATCAAGTTTGGCGAGCCGGATCAGATCACTACGGATGTATTCCCCATAGGCCGTGCGCCCAGCATTCACTGGCATTATTTCAGACTGAATAAGGTCTTTATCTTTGCAGATGAACGCGGCTTTGGGCAGTATGTTTTGATGAATAAGGATGAAGAATATGATGATTAACAGATGGCTGCTCATTGGCCTGTTTTGCCTGGGGATGATAGCTTCCCTTGGAGCTCAGGAACGCCTTAACATGCATTTGGACTACACCCGGTTTTTGGATAGCAAAGGCAATACCATCGTCCTGCTGGATTATCAGATTCCCTATCGGAGCCTGATCTTTTTAGCCCATAGCGGGGCTTATTTTGCACAGGTAGAGGTTCTGCTTGAGATCGCAAATCAGGACTCGGTGCTTTTCTCACGCACAGTGACAGACAATATCGGAGTCAGCAGTAAATATGACGCCTTTTCCCAGCAAAAGTCATACTTGAATCGGCAGAGTTTCCTGCTGGAGGAAGGTGAATGCAGGGTCAGCTTTTCGGCTACCGATTCGAATTCCGGGAAGGTCTTTAACTGGGACTTTGATATCTTTCCGCTTCCTTCTGACAGTCGCATCAGCGATCTGGAACTCAATAGCAGAGTCCATGCAGACAGCAGCGCCTATCTTCAGAAGTTTCGCCGCGGGGACATGGTTTACGAGCCGGTGCCTTCGATTATCTTACAGAGGCAATATCATGAAGATGCGATTCTGTATCTGGAGCTTTATACCCCTGAGGCCGAGCTGGATGAATCCCTGCTTCTAATGCTCAGTTTGGAGCAAGACGGCCAGTTCATCATGGATGAATATATGGATACCGCTGTGTCTGCCAGCACTCAGGCCATCACTTTGAAGATTCCTCTGCTTGATCTTGAAGCCGGGAAGTATCAGGGCACAGTCAGCCTGCAAGCCGGTGATATCCTGCAAAGCCGGGACTTTGAATTTGTTTTGTCTGAAGACAAAGAGACCATGCTGAGCCTCTTTCCTGATCCAGATGACGAATACAGGCTCATGCGCTATTTTATGGCCAGCCGGGCTTTGTCAAATTGGGATAGCTTGAGCACGGAAGCCAAGCGCCGCTATGTCACCAATTTCTGGCGCAATATGGCCATCAGCACCCAGATCTCCGAACAGGGTATCATGGATCTTATTCACGAAAGGATAGAGCATGCAAACCGCTATTACTCCTCTCAAAGCCCAGGCTGGATGAACGACATGGGGCGCATCTATATCCGCAATGGCGCTCCTGCAGAGATAGAGAAAGACCAGACTTCAGATGATACCCGCTTTGTGCGCAAAGACTACCAGATCTGGAAATATCGCAGTGGGAACAGACCGGTTTACGTCTTTATAGACCAGCAAATGAATAACAACTTCCGTCTGATTTACGTGCTCAACGACGATATGGAAATCTCCAATCCTGATTGGCTGGGACTGATAGGCAGAAACTTTGATGAGAGCTTACTCAGGAACTGAAGCTAAAAGCTAAAGCCGATCCCGCACAGCCCCGCCTGGCCAAAAAAAAGGCCCCTTCCAGGGATAGAAGGAGCCAGGATGTTCAGGGGGTTTGCTTTTTTAAATCTGATCAGAAGCCAAACCAGGGGCCGATCGTGACGGTTAGGCCTTCATATTTGGTATCCGGTGAATTGGTAACTTCATAGCTATCGGTTTCCAGACCTTTCACGCGCCAGTCCTGGGTGAGAGGATAACCAAAGGCATAGCCCACTTCGGCCCTCAGGCCCAGCCAGGACAGGAGCCTATACATTACTTCGACTCTGGGCTGGGCAACTAAATAACTTTTCTTGAGCAGGAAGTGAGTGTTGTTTGAATTTGCAATAGTGCCGGGGAGTTCGGTCCAATCATAATTTGAATCCGAATTCAAAAATTCCAGTTCATGATAGGATCCACCCAGCATAAGTCCCAGGCTGCTGATGAAATTCTTGGTAATCGGGATGCGGCGGTCCAAAGTAACACCGCCCATGCCGTTTTTGTGTCTCAGCCAGATATGATAATTTGGGTTTGAAGCATTGGTCTTCTTTTTAGTATCGGTGTACCAGGTTCCCTGTCCACCCAGGAAGTAATTCTTTCCAATGGAAATTTTCCCGCCTAAACCTTGTTGAAGCATACCGCTATCGCTTACTTCGTTAAATCCCAGATCGGAGCCTGTGATCAGGCTGTTGATATCATCCATATCCAGATTTATCCACATGGGGATCCATGTGCCACCACCATAGCCAGCGATCAATTTACGCTTTTTGGGTATTCCAGGAGTAGAAATTGTCATGCTGCCGCCCCGAGCTCCCAAGGTCATATCCAGGCTTTCCACTTTCCCATCCCGGAAGATAGCCAGAGAAATCTGATCACCCGCCCGAAGGCCTTGCCGTATCTTGTCAAAAGTAGCGTTATTTGTAGTCTGTCTGCCGTTGATCTCCATTATGATATCATCCTCGCGGAGGCGATATTCCCAACTGGGGGAGTCTTTTACCACTCCGGTAATCAGCACTCCATAAGTGTGAGGATAATTCAAAGCCTGAGCTTTGGGGAAGGTGAGGTCTTCGAGGAAAAGGCCAAAATATGCGGCATCATCTGCCTCACCGAGCTTGTCCTTGCCGATAGTGATCTTAATATCAGAGCCATTCAGCTCGGGCATCGATTGAGCGATATTTACAGGATTGCCGTCCCAGGTCCATACCCAGGATCCCTCATCATTCTCAGAGGCAATTCCTCGCAGCTGCATTTCCCTTTTATCTTCAAGATTTGCTTCCTGCGCATTCAGCATCAGGCTGAAAGTGGCAAGTACGAGCAGGATATAAGTAAACTTTTTCATCTTTTTCTCCTTTTTGAGTTTCTGTCGCGTTTGATGATAGTATAATGCAATCTCTGCGCCAAACCCAAGATTTATTGTAAGTCAAATAAAGGCAGTTAGATACGGGAAGAGCAAGAAAGCGTCATCTCCGGAATGATATCATTTTGATATAGCTGTATATGAAGAAGAGATAAAAAGGCGCAAAACAAAGCCCGGATTGACATTCCCCTATACCCCAAACCAGTTACCAGAGAAGAAAAGCAATAAATGTCGGAAACAGGAATATGATTTGCATAATATATAGATATCCTATAAGAATATGGAGTCCAAGATGAAAAAGACCTTAATTTTGCTCAGCCTTTTAGCTTGTTATACCTTTATCTTTTCTGTCAGCTTGCCTTTTGCGATGAAAGATGCGCCTGCCGCAGCCGCCAGACACGCGGAAGTTCTGCGCCTGGCCAAAGATGGAGCGCAGATATATCATTACAATGAAGATTACATCCTGGCCCGGATTGACCCTGCCAAACATACTGGCTTTACCCTCATAGGCCAGCCCCAGGGGCAGGAAAAGCTCTATCTGATTGCAGATTTTGCCCCGGCCGAGCTGCCTGTGCTTGCATCCGAAGGCAGGTGTTTGCAGATAATGGGCTCCGATCTGCTCTATGCCAGCAAGCTGGATGAAGTGGCTCTGAAAGCCATCTGCAGGTCTTCCTTTGTGATTCTACGGCGCCCCTTGAGCCCCTTCAGCCGTGGCTTTATGCCGGATGCCATAACACAAACCAGGCAGGATATAGGGCAATTGGTAAATCAGGTTTCTGCCGACAGTGTGCTCTTTTTCATCCAGTCTCTTCAAGATATGGGCACGCGTTATGCCCTGGCAGACAATCGCCTGACTGTAGCCACCTGGATCAAGGATACCTTTGGCAGATTCGGCATAGACAATGCCCGTCTGGAGGAGTTCTATTGGGACGCCGGCACACAATACAACGTGCTGGCCGAGATTCCCGGCACTCATTATCCAGATCAATACGTAGTGATCGGTGGGCATTATGACTCCATTACTTACAATACGCCTTATGTGTTTGCCCCCGGCGCAGATGACAATGCTTCCGGTTCGGCGGCAGCCCTTGAGATTGCCCGGGTCTTGAAAGCGGCGAATTATCAGCCCAAATGTAGCATCCGTTTCATTACCTTTGCTGCGGAGGAATTTGGTTTGCATGGCTCTCATCACAATGCTCAGGTATCTCTGGATGAAGGCTTAAGCATCCGCCTGATGATAAATCATGATATGATCGCAAATAAGAATCCCGGCACCACCACCGTGCGTTTGATGCCTTATGACGGCTGTTGGCAGGAAAGTAGCTTTGCGGCGAATATGACTGCTCAATACTCCGATCTGGAGGCTATATACGGCTCTGTAAATAGCCGTAGCAGCGATTCTTATGCATATTGGAGCCGCCAGTTTCCCGTGATCTATTTTTTTGAAACTGATTTCAGCCCGTTCTATCACAGCGATGATGATCTGGTGATCAATATCGATCCCGATTATTGTGCGCAGGTGATTCGGGCTTCTCTGGCCACAGCGGTTAGTTTTGCCAATATGCCTGCTGCACCGGAAAACCTGGAGGTTCATGATCTGGGTAATGGCAGCGCTCTGCAGCTTTCCTGGGACGATCAGGCCGATCCCGATATAAATCACTATCTGGTTTATTACGGAGAGGATAGCGTTACCGAAAACCAGCCCATGCAGGTGTATGCAAACCAATATATCCTGCAAAACCTAAACCAGGGAACCCTGTATCAGCTTGCGGTAAGCAGTGTAGATAGCGAGGGCAATGAAAGCTATATGGCCTTTGCCACAGGCACTCCTGAGCTCTTTCCCCGCATGCCCCAAGGCTTTAGCGTAATCCCGGAGCCAGATCACATCGCCCTTTCCTGGCAGGCGAATACGGAGCTTGATTTGCAAGGTTATATCCTTACCCGCAGCAATGATCCGGATGATGCCGGCTCTCAGATTCATAACGGCATCCTCACCGAAACTCAGTATCAGGATTGTGGGGTGGAAGGCGAGATTGGCAGCTACTATTATTACAGGGTGCAAGCAGTTGATACAGGAGATAATTACAGCGATATCACTCCGGCGATCAGGTCCCGGCCGGTAAGCCTGAATTGTGGAATCCTGATCGTGGATGAAAGCGCAGATT
>JALNWR010000011.1 GCA_023230795.1 Candidatus Cloacimonadota bacterium | reverse complement strand
TGGATAAAATCTGGCATCTCACCGTGAAAACCTATACCAAACAAGGCATCAATCAAGATTCCAGGGGGCAACAAGTTATGAGCGAGGTGAGTTCTTATTCTATCCGCTTTTTTCATATCATGGATCACTATGCCCAGGCTCTCACACAGCTTTCGGTTTTGCGCAGT
This sequence comes from Candidatus Cloacimonadota bacterium, assembly GCA_023230795.1. GTDB lineage: Bacteria > Cloacimonadota > Cloacimonadia > Cloacimonadales > Cloacimonadaceae > UBA5456. The sequence goes on along the minus strand of JALNWR010000011.1, from coordinate 22,541 downwards.
CTCCGGGCTCATTTTGCCGTCTCCCAAGCTCAGGATGGTAAGCCACGGACAGCTATCATGCAGATGCCTGGCAATCACATAGCCATCTCCGCCGTTGTTTCCCTGACCACAAATAATCGCCACTCCTCCGGCCAGCTCTTTGCTGCATCTTTGTTTGATAAAATCTGCGCAGCGCGCTCCAGCTACTTCCATCAGGATAGCAGATGAAACGCCAAGGTCTTTTATAGTGCGATTGTCCATCTCACGCATTTCTTGAGGGCTAAGAACTATGTTCATGCTTTGCTCCTTTTACTTTCTGTGGTATGAAGTTTGATCTCGATGGTAGTGCCTTCATTGATAGCGCTTTGCACCACCCGGATGCGTCCCAGATGATATTCTTCGATGATGCGCTTGGAGAGGCTGAGCCCCAGGCCCCAGCCGCGGGTCTTGCTGGTTACCCCCGGTTCAAAGATCTTCTTCCACTGTCCGCGGGGGATGCCTTTGCCTTCATCACGGATCAGCACATATACGAAGGGGCTTTTATGGGTGGCAGTCACGATGATATTGCCTCCAATGCCGGTCATAGCATCCACACAGTTTTTGATCAGATTTTCCATAGTCCATTTGATGAGCTGGTAATCCATCATCACTTCGATGCCATCGATTTTGCTGATCAGATGAATCTCGATACGAGAGCCCAGATGCGGCATGCGGTGACGGAAATATTCCACTATATCGCAGAGGATATCATGCAGGTTATGCGGCTCCAGCTTGGTGACGCTGCCCACTTTGCCGAAGCGGGAGGCGATGTTTTTTAAGTGGTCCAGGTCTGCGCGCATAAAGTCAAGAATCTGATCCATATCCGGGCGCGTCACTCCTTCCGTCGGGCTTTGCGAGATGTAATCTATCCAGCCCATCAGCGAAGTGATGGGAGTGCCAAATTGATGTGCAGTTTCCTTGGCCAGGGATATCCAGAGCGTATCTTTTTCACTGCGCTTGAGCAGCAGCAATCCGTAGGAGCCAAAAAAGACTACCATCAGCGCCAGAAACAGCTCCAGGATGATGATATAACGGATGTAAGACAGGGATTGGGGATTGCTGAAATAGATATAGCCCAGAGAGTCCGCTTCGTTCGATAGCGGTATCTCTGTCATGGTGCTTTGCCGGGTAAGCAGATCGGACTGTTGCACCATAGACAGGGCGTGGAATCTGATGTTTTCACTGATCTCGACATTGCGCCAGAACAGCGGTTCCCGATTGCGGTCTGTCACGATGATCTCGTAATCTATATTCTTGATAAAGCTCTCAAAAGAGACTGGTTTGCTATAAAATGCGTAGCCTGTGAGGCGACCATCATCCACCAGGGCGGTTTTGATCATCTTAGTCATCAGCTCGCCCATCATAAACTGGGTATTCGGGCTCAAATCCTCATACAAAGAGTCGCTTGACACCGGGATGTTTTTCCAGACCAGGGGCTGCATATCTTCGTCTGTTATAATCACCGGAATAGGATTATCCGGCATGAACTCAGTGGAAACATAATCCCAGAGCTGCTGCTGAAAATCCCACTGAGCAGCGAATTGGAGGTATTTTGAGCTTACCTCCGTGAGCAATTGAGCATACTTCTCCGCAGCCCGCAAGTAGCTATCGGTATATGCGATATACTGTGCAAAGATGCGGGGGACATATTCCTGCTCTGCCTTGGCTTGTTGGATCAGAACCTGCGTATAAATCCCAAAAAACACGAAGATAAGCAGCGAACCGCCTACTATATAAAGCCGCAGGGTCTGGAAGCGATTACTGGTTCTTGGCGGTTTCCCAATGCGAATCGAGTTCTTCAAGGCTGGCCTCATGTATATCGGTTTTGTTATATTGTTCTTCTACATGGCGGAAGCGTCTGTAAAACTTACGGGTGGCATCTTTTAAGGCCGCTTCGGCGTCAATATTCAGTTTACGGGAGAGATTTACTATGCTAAAGAGTAGATCGCCCAATTCTTCTTTGATAGCTTCAGCATCGTCTGCCTTCAGAGCATCTTTGAGTTCCTGATGTTCTTCATCGATCTTGGCCAATACCGGAGGCAAATCCGGCCAGTCAAAACCCACCGAAGCTGCTTTTTCCTGAGTCCTGTGAGCCTGAATCAAAGCCGGCATGCTCTTGGGAACGCCGTCTAATATGCTTTTCCGCTCGGTCTTCTCCTCCTTCTTGATGCGTTCCCAATTCATCTTCACGCCCTCGGCATCATCCACGCTGAGATCGCTAAAGACATGAGGATGGCGGCGCACCAGCTTATCGACAATGGCCTTCAGCACATCCTGAATCTCAAAAGCTTTGTTCTCCTGCGCGATCCGGGCTTGAAACACTACATGCAGCATGAGATCACCCAGCTCTTCACACAGGGCTTCATAGTCCTGCTCTTCGATGGCTTCCACCACTTCGTAAAGCTCTTCAATAAAGTTTGGCACCAAAGATTCGGGGGTTTGGGCAGCATCCCAGGGGCAACCGGTATCGGGGTCCCTGAGGGCGGCGATGATATCGACTAATTCTTGAAACTTTTTCATTAACTATCCTTGTAAATGGCTTTGTGGTTGTGGCAATAGGCATTGATGCCGGCGAAATATATCCAGATGAGATGATTCCAGCGGATGGTGCTGGGCAGCGAGCTGGTGGCTGCAAAAAGGACAAGAGAGCTAAGATAGATCAGGCTCAGATACTTGTCACGTCCCGTGCTGTTGCGGTACTTTTTGTAAAGCATATACAGCCATCTGATATAGATGTACAGGAATCCCGCCAGGATGATGATGCCAAAATTGCCCATAATCTCCAATATCCAATTATGGGCATTGATGATCCCCGCAGTGCGAAACTCGCGGTCTGTATCCATATAATGCTCGATATTCCCGCCTCCCAGGCCCATGAAGCCGGAGAGCGCCGTAAGATCGAAAGTCTCCACAAAAAGCTGCTTGCGGATATTGATCGAGCTCATCTGCACCGTCCTGCTCTCTTCACCGAAGCTGCTCACCTCACGGCTTAGCATCTTCAAGCCAAAATTCAGCAAACTGGGTGCGTAATGATTCACTCCGCCCACTATCAGAGCTACCAGCAAAAAGACCATCAGCCAGCTGCGGGCTGTGCTATGGAAGGTCAAAAACCACAGCAGTACTGCAGCCATCGCCAACATGGCAATACGCGCTCCTTGAACTATGATGATGAAGGCGGAGATCAGGATAGCTATCAGAGTGCCGATTCTCACCCATAGGCTGATATAGAGCTTTGGCAGAAAGAGCAGAAAAGGGAAAAGCAGCACCATAAATGCCGCCATAATATTCTCGCCATAAAAGGGGCCGGTAGGACGATAGAACTTACTGCCGTAATATTTTGAAGGCGGCAGATGATTCAAGCTCAAGACCTCCCAAACTCCTACAGCTATATATAAAAATGAGATGAAAGCCAGAAACAGATGCAGCCTGCTTAGCAAGCGGTGATCCCGGAATACAGCACTGAAGAACATAAAGAGAAACAGATACCGGAAGATGAGCAATGAATAATCCGCTGCCAGCAGGCGGTCTTGCGCCCAGATATAACTAAACATAGAGTAGCCCAGCCACAAAAGCAAAAAGAGCACCGGCTCAAATTCCTGCTTCCGGATCAAGGGAGTTTTAGGATAGATCAAGACAAAGCAGATCGCCACAGGCATCATCGCAAAGGTGTATAGAGTGCTCACGCCATAATTGATCCGAAAAAACTCCAGTAAGGCCAAAAGACCTGCCAGTCCCCAGATCATGATGCGGGGGCTGAGCTTCTGATTTTGCGCTCTGAGCACCAGGGTGGCGGCTGTCATCTTAATCCTGCCGGACTTAGTGTTTTCCTTTGAGCGCAGCTTTTATCTTTTGCACCAGCTCACTGTTTTGTTGTAGGCTCTCACAGATCAAAGCGATCACACAAGAGATAATGAAGGCTGCCATAGTGATGAGTATCACTATAATTGCACGTTTGGGTTTGGAGCGCCTTCCGGCCTCGCGGGGAGCATCTATAAGCTCAAAGCTGGGCATGTCTTTGAGCTCCTCCAATTTTGCCAGTTCATACTGGGGATACAGATATTCGATCACGGTTTTCTTGATCTCCAGATTCATCATCAAAAGGGCCAGTTGCATGCTGAGATCGGGGACTTTGTCGATCTGGATCAGATAAGACGGCGCCAGCACCTGGCTGCTATCTTCCAGCTCTTTCACCTTCTGGGCTAAAAGCTCTTTTTTGGCGCTGAGGTCCAGAACTATCGGAGAGGCTTCGGAATATTGAGTCTTAGCCAGGTCCAGCTCAAGCTCGGTCTGCATATATTGCGCCACAGTCTGAGCATAGATGCTGATTATTGCTTCGGTCTGCTGATCCAGTGCTACAGATTTGTTATTAGTTTGAAAATCCCGCAAAGCCATGGCCAATGAGTCCACCTCAGCCATATTCTGTTCCACCTGCTCTTCCAGGAAAGCACGTTTCAGCCCGCCTTTGGACATGCGACTGTTTTGATTGTACTTTTCCAGCTCATCCAGATAGAAGTTCACTATATCCACAGACATAGCTTTGTCCTTAGTTTCCGCACTGATGCTGATGAGATTGCTCTCCTGATCAAAGACCAGACGGATCATCGAGCTTTGCACCTTGCGTAAAGCCAATTCAAGGGCATAATCATGAGGCTTGGTGATCTCAAAATAGGAGATCAGATCAAATTCCTGTATCACCTTTTCTCTGAAGGTGCGGCTTTTCATCACGGTGATAAAATCCGTAGCCAATTCCCCTTTTTGCGTCTTGATCATGCCTCCGCCCACCATATCCAGCAGGCTCGTGCTAAATCCACCTATCCCATCTGATTCCGAGACGGGGATGATAGCCGCCCTGCTTACCCAATAGTGCGGGGCCAGCAAAGCATATATGATGCTGCCGATGATAGCCAAAACTGTAATGATGATGATCAATTTACGGTGCTTGGCCAAAATTAGGGTCAGATCCAGGATTCCCAGGTCTTTAGTCATGCGATACCTCTATTTTATCTTCCCCGTCCAAAAGGTACAATACACTTCTGGCCAGGGTATATGCCTGCAGCTTTTCGCTGAGGGAGTGGCTTGCTTGAAGCTGAGCCATATCTGCCTGCAAGTCTTTATCCAAATATAAAGCTGCTTGCTGAAGGCAGGTAAATTCTTGGTTCAGATGCCTGCGCAATTCCCCATTACTCTGCCACCAATAGTCAAAAGGATTCATATTCAGGCGGTTTGGCTGCCCGGTGATCATGCGCTTGATCTTGTCTGATCCCCGCCAGGCGTTGTATTTGAGCTTTACCAGCCAGAAAGGGTCTGAAGCGCGGGCTCCGGTTTTCTCCCAAGTGTGACGGGCAGCCACAGGAAAGCTGTATTTCATCCAGGCCAGATAAGCGCGGCTGTCATAGCGCCCGGCAGGATCCAGATTCATAGCATACTGCATAAATTCCGGCTCCATAAAGGCAGATATGCTGTGCGAAAACTGATACGAAGCCAGATCGCCATTGGTCATCCCGTTTAAAGCCCGGTTATAGAAAACAAAAGCTTCGTGATTAGGATACTTATCCCGCACAAAATCAAGCTCAGAGGCAAAGCTCTGCAAGAGTTGGGTGGAGTAGGCTGCAGCCACAAGATTTACCGGACTGTGCCCCCGGGTAGCCAGATAGCTGCCCTTCATGATGTCCCCCACCTGTCCTGAATGCAAGATGCCATAGTGCTCCAGGGGCAGGCTTTGCAACGCGTCATACAAATGCGCAGCTCCATGCAATACGATCTGCCCTTCATGATACCGCAGATTCTGCTTGATGTCGTACAGATACTCCCCACCTTCCAGAGAAAAGAAATGCAGCTTCAGCTTGAGCTCTCTGGCAATATCTTCTGCGATGGTGGCATCCAGATAACCCGGCTCACTGAAGTTCAATACCGAAAAGCCTTTGTAGCCAGATTTGTGGGCTGCATAGACTACCAGGCGAGAATCCAGCCCACCGCTAAGGAAGGCCAGATGTTCATAATCTTCATCCCGGGCAAAAGCATCCGACACCGCTATCGTAAAAAGCTGCGAAAGCTCCCTGAAGCTCTTATGCGTAGCCTGATGCAGGACATCAAAATTCCAGCTGAAATAGCGCGATTCATCCAGAGCGCCACCTTCGTAGCTCAAACAGCTGGCCGAGGGCAATTGCCTGACCTCTTTGATGGTGGTAAAGCCTTCCAGCATATAGCCGTAACTGAGCATCATCCGGGCGCCCAGGTCGCTTACCGAGCACTGAATGCCTTTTCCTGCCAGGATATCCACGATGAGCTTGATCTTATCAGACACGATGATAGTATCACGCTGATGGTAATAGTACAATCTCACCGTATTACCTGAGTTTGTGAAGACCTTAAAATCCCCTGAAACCACATTGTAGCAGGCCACAAAGAATTGCCCATGCAACTTGCCCAGGATGCTATTATCCTGCATAGCCTGCCAGAATAGCTCTTTGAGGTCTTGCACTGCATAAGCATCCCTCAGGCGTTTGCCATTGGCTATTATGCCTTCCAGGATCAGAATCTCATCCCCCCGCTGCTCGGTGAAAGAATCCGATATATTCTTTTCCGGAGCCTGATGATATAGCTTGCCGGGCACCAGCTCGGCCGATTTTGGGCATGGGATATTGCCAGGATCTGGGGGCATTTGCAGCAGACAGAACATCAGATTTTCAGCTCCAGCCAGGGCCTTATTGCTTCCGGCAGCTTCAAACTGCCATCAGCCTGTTGATAGGTCTCCAAAAGCGCAATCATCAAACGCGGTGTGGCTACTCCCGAGCCATTCAGAGTATGCAGATGGCGCAGCTTGCCCTCAGCGTCTTTATAGCGGATATTGGCACGCCGGGCCTGAAATTCTCCAAAATTGCTTACAGAAGATACTTCCAGATACTTCTGGCTGCCGGGAGCCCAGACCTCCAGGTCGTAGGTTCTCTGGCTGGCAAAGCTTAGGTCTCCGCTGCAGAGCGAGAGCACCCTATAGTGCAATCCAAAGGCTTTCAGGATGTCTTCGGCATCTTGCAGCATCTCATCCAAAGCTGCCTGTGAGTCTTCCGGCTGAACAAACCGCACCATCTCCACTTTGTTAAATTGATGCAGGCGTTGCAGCCCACGGGTGTCTTTGCCATAGCTTCCTGCTTCTCTTCTGAAACAGGGCGTATAGGCCACAAACTTCTTTGGCAGGTCTTTGTAAGACAGCACTTCATCCGCGTAAATATTGGTTACCGGCACTTCCGCAGTGGGGATCAAGAAGAGATCGTCTTCCGCTATGTGATACATATCCTCTTCCAGTTTGGGCAATTGCCCGGTGCCGGTCATGGCCTTGCGATTCACTGCCAAAGGCACCATCAGCTCTGTGTAACCGTGTTTTTGCAGATGATACTCCAGCATAAAATTTATGATGCAGCGCTCCAGACGGGCTCCAAATCCGCTGTAGATCGGGAATCCGCTGCCTGAGATTTTAGCGCCGCGGGGCAAGTCCAGCAGCCGATTAGCTTCTGCTATATCCAGATGGTCTTTGAGTTCAAAATCGTAATTTAGCGGCTCCCCTTCATGGCGAATCACCTCGTTCAGGCTTTCATCCAGCCCGATAGGCACGCCTTCCTCGGGGATATTGGGGATAGTGAGCATAAGCCTATCCATCAAAGCATTAGCCTGGCTCAGATCAGCCTGGATAGCTTTGATTTCTGCGGCTACCTTACCCATTTCGGCTATTTCAGCCGCAGCATCCTCCCGGGCTCTTTTCTTGGTGGCAATGATCTGGGATACGCTATTTTGCTGAGCTTTGAGATTGTCAAATTGATATTGCAGCCTGCGCCGCTCTTCATCAGCGCTGAGCAGAGCGTCCAGATCAGCTTTTTCGTTTTTATTCCTGATAGCCTCCCGGATGATATCGGGATTTGCCCGGATGTATTTGATGTCTATCATTTGCGGCTCTCCAGAGCAATGTCTATCATTTTCAGGTATTTATCTGCTTGCAAAGAAGCTCCGCCGATGAGCCCGCCATCAATATCCGGCATAGCCAGCAGGCCAGCAAGATTTTCCGGCTTTACGCTGCCACCATAGAGTATAACTATCTCATCTGCAATGGCTTGATTGTAGGTATTATTCAGCCAGCTGCGGATGATGCGATGCACTTCCTGAGCCTGTTCGCCGGTGGCTGTGCGTCCGGTGCCTATCGCCCAAACCGGTTCGTAAGCTATCATGATATTCTCTGCATTGTATATATTTACATTGCGCAGACAGCCATCTAATTGCTCCAGAATCACTTCTTTGGTAGAGCCGCCATCGCGCTGCAGAAGGGTTTCACCTATGCAAAGTATGGGTTTGATGCCATTATCCATCAGCATCAGAAGCTTTTCCCGCACGAGCTCATTACTTTCGTCATGGTGTGCCCGCCGCTCTGAATGTCCTACTATGCTATATTCCAGCCCCAGAGAACTCAGCATCGCTGCGGATACTTCTCCGGTAAAGGCTCCTGCAGGATGAGAGCTGACATCCTGCGCCGCTATTTTTACGGGGCTGCCTTTCAGCTCCCCTTGCATCAGGTCCAAAAAAGGATAGCTCGGGGCCAATATGGGCATAACCCCGGCCATATCTCTTGCCATCAGCGAACTTACGATTGCTTTACAAAAAGCACGAATATCTTCTAAGCCTTTCTTCATCTTCCAATTGCCAGCGATTACTATCTTACTCATATCTCACCTCGAATCTTTTTTTACTTATCAAATACCATCCTGTAATTCTGCCAGATACGTCAAGAATTTTCAGTCTTTCTGGCTTTTCTGCCTAAACTATTGGCTGCGGATATTCTGCTATTGTGAAAATCCACTTTTTGATTTATTATATAATAAAGCTTCATTTACAAGGAGAATGATATGTACTCAGACAAGCGGCCCAAAGTGATAGTAGAATTCGGATCAAACTCCGTTAAAATCATGCAGATACATAGTCTTAAGGCTCAGCCCCAGAAGGACTTCCGAGTCCCTCTGCGCCTGGCTGCAGAGCTTCAGCCCTCCGGAAATCTCTCCGAGCATGCCATTTCCAGTATGATCGCCCAGATTCAGGAAGTGCATCGCCAATATAGCCAGAGCTCGGATATCCGCATCTTTGGCACTCAGGCCCTGCGCCAGGCCCAAAACCGGCAGGATATTGTAAAAAGGATCAAACAGGAAACGTCTTATCCGCTGCACATCCTGAGTATCCAGGAAGAAGCGGAAGCGGCTTTCCGGGGCATTCAAAGCGGGATGAAACTCCAGGGCAAAGTCCTTTGTTTTGATATCGGTGGAGCCAGCACGGAGATCGTTATCGCCAGTGAAAAAGGCAGCCCAAAAAGCCAGAGCTTCCCCATCGGAGCCGTAAATCTGAGCCGCAATTTTTACAAGCATCAGCCCATCCGCATCTGCGAATATAATTTCATGACTGCTTATATTAGTGAGCAATTGAGATTAAAACCATTCAAACGAAGCATCAGCCTTATCGGCACCGGAGGCTCTGTGGTAACCTGCGCCAAGGTGGCCTTGGGACTGCCTCAAATCCAGGAAGATAAGGTGAACTGCTTTCGGCTTAGAAAATCTGAACTCATGCGCCAAATCCAAACTTATCGGGCCATGAAAAGCCAGGACATCGCTAAAATACCGGGGATGGACCCGGCCCGCGCCGATGTCATCCTCCCCGCCTGTATGATCATGTATAGACTGATGGATATCTTTGGGCAGGAAGAGATTATTGTCAGCAGCAGAGGGGTGAGGCATGGACTGGTGAGCATGGAGGTTTAGCAGGTTTAGAGGGTTGAGAAGGTTGGACTGAACTCGTGCTGGATTGAATGCTTGCTGGACTGGGCTTTTGCTGGACTGGGCGTCTGCTGTACTGGGCGTCTGCTGGACTGGGCTTTTGCTGGACTGGGCTTTTGCTGTACTGGGCGTCTGCTGGATTGGATGCGTCTCGCGTCCAGCAAGGCCAGAGGCCTTGAAAAAAAAGGAAGCAAAGCTCAAGAAAGGGAGTAAGCTAAAAAAGGGAGCACAGCCCGTGCTCCGCACCTTTGCTTTGGACTTGCAGCTGATTCGTTTTTAACTCGAGTTGACTCGAATCTTCGAGTGGAATCGAGTTAAAAACGAATCAGAAACAAATTGAAGGCTAAGGAGGCAGTAGCGAAACTAACTCACAATTTAGAGCTTATGAAAACGCAGTTTAGTTGGTAAAGAATACAGAGGATCAACATCTTTGGCTACAATCCACAAACCCCGGTGAATGCCCCCAATCCAGACCCTAATAGTTTTTGCCCCAAAGCCTTGTCAGCCGCTACTCATAGCTGCCGGCACTACGCCCATTAGCGGGTGTCCCCAGCCTACAGACCCCAAGCAGTTTCCATCCCTCTTGAACCTCATCCCTGAAAAATGTCAGCCTACAGAGCCCAGCCTCAAGTGTCTATATACAGCGCAGGAATCAGGCCAATAGTCTGGAATCAGTTTAGTTAACTTGCTGATATACAGATAGGGCGATTTGCCGCCAAAGGGAATGTGGTATAATCTACCACGCTATCTGAGCTGAGCCAGCGGGATAAGAGTTAAATCTACCCTTATTTCCGGTGGATTTCTATGCCTAAAGCGCTTAGCTTTTTAGAGAGATTGGATTTATCCATCTTCAAATAAGAGGCTGTTCTGCTTATGTTTAAGCCGTTCTCTATAAAAGCTTGCTCCAGAAAATTGCGTTCAAAATTCAGCACAATCTCGCGATAGGACAGGTTTTGCTCTTCCTCAGAATTCCGCGTTGTGGTAAAATCTACCACATTTAAGGTGTCACTTGAGGAAAAGACCACGGCATGTTCCGCAAGGTTTTTCAATTCCCGGATATTTCCTGGATAGCTCTGCTCCAGCAGCCAGGCGGTAGCCGAAGGAGTTAAGGATTTGGGCATAATCTGATGCCGGATGCAGAAGCTATTGATAAAATGCAGGCAGAGCGGGATGATGTCCTGAGTCCTTTCCCTGAGTGGCGGAATCTCGATATGGATATTGCTGATGCGATAATACAGATCATCTCTAAAGCTGCCATCTTTGATCTTCTGAGTCAGGTCTTGATTTGAAGCGCTAATGATACGGGTATTTATGGTTTTGGCTTTGCCTCCCAGCTTTTGAATTTCCCTCTCGGAGATCGCGCGCAAAAGCTTAGCCTGTCCCGGCAGAGGCAGTGTGCTGATTTCATCCAGAAAGAGGCTGGAATTTTCAGCGTATTCAAAAAAGCCCTTACGGCTTTCTGTAGCTCCGGTGAAAGCACCTTTTTCATAGCCGAAGATTTCTGCTTCAAAAAGTTCGTGAGGGATAGAGGCGCAATTTACTCTCACCATCTCCCTGGCACTGTGATCTGACAATCTGTGAATAGCGCGGGCGGCGAGTTCTTTGCCAACTCCGGTTTCTCCGGAAATCAGTACCGGCGCATCGAACTTGGCAGCCCGGATGATGACATCATAGACCTTTTGCATGGGAGGCGAGCTGCCGAACATGCCTATGGAAGATACTTGCAGATTGCGCAGCTCTTTGTGCATGGCGATACTTTCGCTAAGGCGGGAAAGCCGGATCAGAAGATGCTCTTTGGCTATGGGCTTTTCGATGAAGTCACTGGCACCATATTTGATGGCATTCACGGCATCAGGAATGTGTCCGGAGCCTGAGATCATCAAAATAGCCATATCCGGAAATCTGGCGTGAGCTTCTTCCAGCATGCCAAAGCCATCCTGCAAGGCCGGGAAACGCATATCCTGCATCATCAGATCAAAATGCTGCTCATCTAACAAAGCCCGAACTTCCTCACAACTGCTGGCGGTTTCCACCAGATAGCCCTGAGAGCGGATCAGGTCCGCAGTAAGGCGGCAAAACATATAATCGTCATCTGCAATCAGGATTTTGATCTCAGCCATCGTGCTTTCCTTTTAACCAGAGCAGAACCGTGGTGCCGGCGCCTTCTTCGCTCTGGATCTGGAATACTCCGCCCATGGAAGCTATGATCTTGCGGGTTTCAGGAATGCCTATTCCGGTGCCGGACTGGTTTGTGGTAAAGAAAGGCTTGAAGATATCATCCATATATTTGGCGGGTATGCCTTTACCGCTGTCTTCCAGCTCTACCAAGATGCTGAGCCCTGGCTTGGGACTTTCGTGGGCAGGGAATTCCTTGATCGTGATTTGCAGATTGCCGCCATCCGGCATGGCTTCAGTGGCGTTGTTTATAATATTGACCAGCGCCTCTTCGAATCTGATAGGCTCGATGCGGGCGTGGATGGAATCGAGCTTGTAATTTTTGATCAGATTCACATTGTCTGGAATCCTTATTTGTTTGATGGCATGTTCTATAGAAGGAATCAGATCCTGCAATTTCAGATCATAATCCCGCATTTCGGTAAAGCGCTGGAAGGCATGAGTAAAGACGCGGATCTTTTCGATCTCGCTTTTCATCATGCCCACATACTCTTTATGGGTTTCGTTTTCAGTAGAATCCAGGACATCCAGGGCCAAGATCACGTTGGTGATATGTCGGCGCACGTGATGAGACATACGGCGGGCGGTTTCAGCCCATTCCAGGCTCTGTTCATGGCTGTCGTGAGTGACGCTGAACAGGCATATCAGATAACGGGGTCTGAATCCTATGATCTTTTCAATGTGCAAGCGCACCGTTTTCCCGGCAATCTGCTGCTGGCTGTCTTCATGATCTATCCATTTATTATTCAGACATTTTAAGGCATGGGAAAAGGCAGGCAGGCTGTCATGCAGGTTTGTGATACTGGCTTTGGGATTGTGCTGCAAAATCAGGCTTAGGGCAGCCTTATTCATGAAGCGTACCTTGCCCTTTTTCGTAACTAAAATCATTCCTTCTTCCAGTAGATTGATGCTGGCAGCAAAGCTCTTTCTCTGTCGGTTTAAAATGAAAATTGAATAAATCGTGAAAAGCAGTAAGACTAGGGCTATCCAGGGAAGAGCAATTTTGAGGTATTCGTATATATAGTTTATAGCTGGAATCCTATCCAGAGAATAAAGAATGAGTGACTTATCTGAAAAGACTCCGATTTGACGCCGGTCGATCCTTCCGGTATCAATCACCTCCAGCCGGATATTCTGGTTTGGGCAAGGATTCTTTAGCCTGGCCTGCTCAACAAATTGGTGATCTAAGACCACTATTTCATCTTTGTTGCTTAAAGCAAGGATGGTTTTGTATCCCTTTTGCTGGATGTCTGCTATAGCCAATAGGCGTTTAATATCCAGCACCTGGCGCAGGGTGATGTCTTCCAGACGCTCGTTATAAAGCCTCAGCCCCCTCTGCTGGTCATTGACCACAAGATAATGCTCTGCCGAATTGTCCAATCGCCTCAAAAAGTCAACATCAGTATCGATTTTCAGAGTATTTGGCAAGTTTAATTCTTTGATCCGTTTGAGCTGGCCTGCTTCATACTTTAGCCGTAAGATCATATCAGAATCTGAATTTACACCTGGAGTGCTGATCAATACATAAATATCCCAGATGCCGTCCTGATCCACATCACGAAGCTGCAGCCCGGCTTCGCCCAGGCCATCAAAGATTTTATGCTGATGCAACAAAGCCCCATGCCTGTCTAATATACAAATATGACCGCTTTGATCGTCAAGACCATTGAGGCGGGCAGGGGTGTTATTATGGGCTGAATTTACAATAATAAACTCACGCTCATTGTCCATGTCCAAATCTTCAAAATACAAGCGGACAGGCTGGCAAGGCGTTCGGAAAAACCACTTCAGAGCACCCGTCTCAAAATCAAAAACCATCAGCCCGCGGGGATTTGCACTAAAGCCGTCTATGGCTAGGCAAACCAGCTCCAGCTTGCCGTCATCGTCAATGTCATCCAGGAATTGCGGATCAATCTGAGCAGCCCATTTATAGCTTTCCACATCCATGAGATAGTCATCCCGAAGGTAGGGCTCAAAGTGCTTCATCTCACGCTTCAGAGGCAGCTGCCAGGTGTATTTGGCACCGGTGAAATACAGCTTCCTGCCGTCATTGTAAGAGAAAAACAACCAGGGGCTGTTGTCGCCAGGATCGTTTATGGTTTTGAGGCCAGATACCTTGCCTTCAGCGATGTTGATTTGGGAGAAAGCTTTACCATGCAGGTTTTGAAGCAAGATAGCGCTTCCTGCGCCTTGATCTCGTATGGTGATTAAAATCGGTTTACCATCTGAGCGCAAATCCGCCAAAAGAGGCATACCTGCATTGCTATCAAAACACCGTGAGGATTGCTGTTTTAGCTCATGAGTATGAAACTGGCCGATTCTTTTGCAGGAACTCAGGCCAAATGTAAGTAAAATCAATAAAGGAATAGTCATAAATAGCTGTTTGCGATCTTTCATGGTTCAAGCTCCCGTTTGAACACCTGAATATAGATGCACTCTGTGCTACAGCCTATTTCAGCGGGATACAAGTCTGCTCTACTTCCCGCTCCTGAAAAGGCTGATAAACTTTGATAAAGCAAAAATATCAGCTTTGAACTTTTCCTCATCGGGTCCTCCCCTGTCTGTGATCAAAGCAAAGTTTATAGGCAAGGCTTTTATCGTCAAGAGAAAAGCTCAGTTGCTCAGCTATATTACTCTGCTCTGGCTAACTGCAACCAGGTAAATATAGGGCTGAAAACCAATGTTGTCAGCCCTATAACTTTATATGTTTAATGTAGTTATCTGCTAAGACAAAGCCGTGTTATCAGTGCTTTTCTTTGCAGAGTTCTATCAATACACCATAGGTAGATTTGGGATGCAGAAAGGCGATATCAGCATTATGTGCACCGGGTCTGGGCTCTTTATCGATCAAGCGGACTCCGCCTTCTTCTACATTTTGCAGAGCTTGGGGCAGATCGTCCACAGCAAAAGCTATATGATGAACGCCTTCGCCTTTCTTTTCGATAAATCTGGCTACAGGGCTATCTTCGGAAGTAGGCTCCAGGAGCTCTATCCTGGTATCGCCACAAGGCAGAAAGGCTACCCGCACTTTTTGTGAGGGCACTTCTTCTATCCCTTCCAGCTTCAGGCCGAGCTTTTCATAAAAAGCTATCCCAGCTTCCAGGTTCTTCACTGCGATGCCGATATGCGATATCTTCTTTAACACTTTATGCTCCTTAATTGCCGTAGTTTTTGGCCAGCTTGAAGCCCAGCTTCATCGCTTTTATATTCAGGCTCACAAAGGCAGGTTTCACCGATTCTTTGATGGAAGTCTCCAGGGATTTCTCACTCACGATATCGGTTATTTTTACTAAAAAGGCCAGAGAGAGCACGTTTGTAGTAATGGCACTGCCCAGCTCTTCTTGAGCGATCTCGGTGAAAGGCAGCTCATAGGTATTATCTGCCACTATAGCCAGATTCTTCACAAAGGTGGTATCGACTATCAGGATTCCGTCTTCGCGCAAATCAAAGATATATTTATCACAGGCTTCCTGGGTAAGCGCCAGCAGACAGTTAAAGTTTGTAGCTTCTGGAAAGAAGATATCGCGGTCACTGATGATCACATCAGCGCGGGAATATCCTCCGCGGGATTCGGGGCCGTAACTCTGGGTCTGGGTGATCTTGTGCTTGTCCAGCACAGCAGCCCGGGCCAGAATGATGCCGCCCAGGATCAATCCCTGTCCACCGCTTCCGGAAAGACGGACTTCATAACTCTTTTCCATCTGATTCTCCTCCCAGTTTTTGTGCGTATGCTTGTAAAGCCGCATATTCTGCTGTATATTCCGGGCGGATATCCTTGCGCAGGATACCGCGGACTATTTTGCCTTCCACTTGTTCTTTAGGCAGTTTTTCCACAGCGGTCAAAGGCACGGAGTTATCTCTGAATTCAGTCATCATCTGAGGGGCTCCGCCCTTTTTATTCAGCCTTCCGTAAATCACAGGACAGGCCGAGATCACTTCGATAAGGGAAAATCCAGGGTGCTCCAGTGAGGCCTGGATGTAGTTTTGCATCTCAGTAACGTGGAAAGCAGTGGTACGGGCCACGAAGCTCGCTCCAGCTCCCAGGGCCAGATTGCAGATATTAAAATCCGGTTCGATATTGCCATAGGGAGAGGTAGTAGAGATCGCAGCATGAGGCGTGGTGGGAGAGCACTGGCCTCCCGTCATGCCGTAGATATTGTTATTCACCAGGATCACGCTGAGATCGATGTTTCTGCGGGCGGCATGAATCAGGTGATTCCCGCCGATAGCGGTGCAATCGCCATCTCCGGTGACTACTATTACTTTCATGTGTGGCTTGTGCAGCTTGATGCCGGTGGCAAAGGCGATAGCGCGCCCATGCAGAGTGTGCAGCGTATCTACGTCTATGTAAACCGGCATCCGCGAAGAGCATCCGATTCCGGAGACCATCACGATATCATCGCGGTTCAGATTCATCGAAGCAATTGCTCTGATCACTGCACCCAGGATGATGCCGTTACTGCATCCGGCACACCAGACATGCGGAAATTTCTTGTCGTGTCTCAGGTATTGATGTACTATTTTTTGAGGAATATTAGCCATATCAGATTACCTCCTTGATTCTGCGCAGGATATCATTTGGCGTGATCAATTGTCCATTAACTTTCTTGATCAGGACTACGTCACCTTCGCTCTTGTCTTTGGTCAGGCGGATGATCTCGCGGCTAAATTGACCTTGATTGAGCTCCGGCACGATCACGGTTTCTACATTGCGCAACATCTTGCGGACTGCGTCATCGGGGAAGGGCCAGATGGTCAGGGGTCTGAGCAGACCTACCTTGATTCCTCTATAGCGTGCCATAGCAATCGCTGCCTTGGCGGAGCGTGCGGTGATTCCCGCAGCAAAGATCGCTATTTCGGCATCTTCCATCTGATGGCTTTCGATCTGCACCAGGTCCCTGATATTATGGGTGATCTTTCTGCGCAGTCTATCGTTCATCTCTGCGGATTCCGTGGGTTTACCGGTGGGAAATCCGTGAGAGTCATGGGTGAGGCCGGTCACGTGGAAGCGGTAGCCATCGCCAAAACTCGCCAGAGGTGAGAGATACTTTTGATTTTCGTCATAGTGTTTATACCAGTTTGGAGGCACAGTGGGTTTGATTCTGCTGATTACGCGCACTTTTTCCATATCGGGCAATGTCACGGATTCACGCATGTGTCCTATCACTTCATCCAGGAGCAATACCACACAGGTGCGATATTTCTCAGACAGATTGACCGCGCGAATGGTGAGCTCATAGCTTTCCTTCACGCTGTCAGGATAAAGCACGATCGCCGGGGCATCACCATGTGATCCCCATCTGGACTGCTGGATTTCTCCCTGTCCGGGGCTCGTAGGCATGCCGGTAGAGGGGCCATTGCGCATCACGTTCACCACCACACAGGGGGTTTCGGTGATCTTGGCAAAGCCCATGCCTTCCTGCATCAGAGAAAAGCCCGGTCCGCTGGTGGCGGTCAAAGCCTTTGCTCCGGCCAGGGAAGCACCGGTGATAGCACAGATAGAGGCAATTTCATCTTCCATCTGAATGAAGGTTCCGCCACGCTTTGGCAGCTCGGCAGACAGGATTTCGGCCACTTCGGTAGATGGAGTGATGGGATAGCCGGCAAAGAAATTTACTCCGGCATCCAGAGCACCATAAGCCACGGCCTCATTGCCCTGCATGACCACGGTCTTGCGCTCCAGACTGCTCTGCAATTCATTAAGCTTGCTTTCGGCTTTCACTTTCTTTTTCTGTGTACCGGCTGCTTTGCTTGCCTGAGGGGTCTTTACGCTTTTGCTTGTTTTTTTGTTTTGCATCATTTCTCCTTGGCTCCAGTGATCGCAAAATCAGGGCAGAGGCGATCACAAGTCTCACAATGTATACATTTTTCGGGTGCCTGTACATAGGGCGAACCGTCACTTCTGCGTCCAAGGCATCCAGTGGGGCAAAAAGCTACGCATATCCCGCACTTTTTACACCAATTGTAATAGATCAGCACTGGGGAATCCTTCTCTGCCGGAGCCGAAACTTCGGTGGCTTCCACCTCCATTTTTTCCGGAGCGTCTTCCTCTCTGATGATCATGCCCATACGGTCTTTGGTGACTTTGTTGGACATTATACCTCCAGTATATTTGTATATATATTTATTTCTTAGTCAGATGGCTTTTGAAGAAGTCACCCAGGCGTTTTACTCCTTCGTCGTTCTTTTCCAGAGTTTCGTAGGAGAAGTTCAGGCGCATGGTGTTTTTCCCGCCACCGTCACAGAAGAAGGATGTGCCAGCCACATAGGCTACCTTTTGTTCTTTGATGCAATCCATCAAAAGAGCGCCGGTATCCATATATTCTGGGGCATTGGCCATCATAAAGAGTCCGCCTTCGGGCTTGGTCCAGGTGATCTCTTCGGGCATGTATTTATCCAAAGCTTTCAGGAAGCCTTTTTGCTTCGTGGAATACAGCTTGCGGATGTCTTCGATCTTGGGGTCCAGCAATCCTTTTTCAAGGTAGCGGGCTGCTATCCTCTGAGTAAAGGGAGGAGTGCAGAGGTCTGTAGCCTGTTTGGCCACCACGATCTTATCCAAAACATCGGGATGAGCCGCTACCCAGCCGATTCTAAAGCCGGGGCAGAAGATCTTGGAGAAAGTGCCCAGCATAATCACGTGGCCTGTGCCATCCAGCTCATACATAGTCTTCTGAGTCTTGCCTTCATAGCGCAATTCGCGGTAAGGGCTGTCTTCGATAATCAGCACATCATACTTATGCGCCAGTGCAAGGATCTCTTTTCTGCGCTTCTCGGTCATGGTTACACCAGCAGGATTCTGGAAATCCGGAATCAAATAGATGAACTTGGGCTTTTTGCCGATCGCAGCCAGTTTCTTCAGCTCGTTCTCCATAAATTCAGGGTCTTCACCCTCATCATCCATGGGAATACCTATCATTTTAGCACCGTAGGAATTAAAGGCAGAAAGACCGCCCAGATAGGAAGGCAGGCCTACGAATACACTGTCGCCACGGTCTATGAAAATCTTGGCGATCAGATCCAGAGCCTGTTGAGATGCTGTGGTAATAATCAAATTTTCCAGCTTCATGTCGATACCCTGGGAATTGTAACGCTCTACCAATTGCGTGCGCAGAAGGTTATCTCCCTCTGTGGCGCCATACTGCAGAGCTTGGGCAGCTTCGGTGTCCATTACTTTTATCATGATCTCTTTGAGATCTACAGTGGGAAAGGTTACCGGACTGGGAAAGCCGCCACTGAAGGAAATCAAACCCGGAGTGCCCAAATACTTGAGCAACTCACGAATAGCTGAACGTTTCATCCCCTTAACATTGGTGGAGAGTACATCTTGTAAGTCGGTGATCATAGTGATCCTCCATTTATCTTTATTTTTCTTCGTAAACTAAAACTTTCTTATTGGTCTTACGCCAGTTCCGGTAAGCTTCTTTGATCTCAAGCTCCCAGACTATGCGTTTGTCCATATCTTCAAAGGTAATAATGTCTATGTAAAAAGTTCGTTTGTTTTTGCCTACAAAACTCTTCTTGGGGAATTCCACCACGATTTCACCATCTATATTCAAGATGGTAACCTCATTAAGAGATACCCCTTCAGCTATTTCTAATATAGCTCTGGCCTCGACGCTGCCAGTTTGCACATCGCGAAAGTGTATATTCATACATTCTCCAGTTTTATCTTATAGACCCATATTAAACTATCGCTTTAAAGGTCAAGTGATTTTTTTTGCAAGCAATAAAACAGGCTGAATAGCAATTTCTGGCAATCCTTCAAAATATTGAGCCATTATTTTGATAATAAATTCATTGGCTTTATCTTAGCTTACATACATGTCCATATATTTCAGTTTACATCTTTAGCACTTAAGATTCTTGATTCCGGCTGAATATGCTCTAATTGGAGTCCCGGCAGTTCAGATAGCAAATACCGACCAGCCCATAATCCGACTCTCGTAAAATGGGGGAATGCCAGAAAGAAATTTTTCTTGTCAGAGGCAGCTGTATAGCTTATCTTATCCATTAAATAAACTTAAGGAGAAAATACCATGAAAAAAGGAATTCTCATTCTGTTCTCGCTGCTCTTTGTTGTGACAGCTTTCGCGTTTGACCAAGGCACTATCAACCTTGGCGGATCAGCGTCATTTGAGTCTGTAAAAGCAGATTCAGATGCAGATGCCGAGAGCATAATCAGCATAAACCCAAATGTAGGTTACTTTGTGATTGATAACCTTAGTGCTGATTTAAATTTAGGATACATTGATTACGATGGCGATGTTTCCACGTTGTCAATAGGAATTGGTGGCCGCTATTTCTACAGAAACCTGTATGGCGGACTTCAGTTTGATTATCAATCTATGAGCATAAATTCAAGTGACTACACAGCAATGTACATTACGCCAAAATTTGGCTATGTGATGCCTCTGGCTGAAAACGTCTTTATAGATCTGGGCCTGAAATACCAAATGGGTGTTGGTGACTACGGTGGAGATGGTTCGGGGAGCAACGAGTCTTCCGTCCTCCAAGTTGGCGTTGGTCTCCAAATCTTCCTATCAGACCTATTCTAATAAATTCTTAACTTGAAAGCAAAGCCTTCTCCCCATGGAGAGGGCTTTTTTGTGATCAAGATAAGGTAAGGGTGTGATACGGATCAGACACATCAGAAACGCCTGACATAATTGGCATTATCCATAATAATTCAGTAGTCAGCAAAGCTGGAAAAGCAGGCGCAATCCAGGCCGGATAATATGCCTTAGCAGAACCTGATAGCGATACCATGCTTTGCGCCCCTTGCCATACATTTGATTTTAATTCGCTATTAACTCGAGCTGACTCGAAGCTTCGAGTGAACTCGAGTTAATAGCGAGTTAGCTGCAAGTCCAAAGTAAAGGCGCTGTTCGTGGCTGCAGCAGGCTTTGAAGCTGATTTGGATTGAGTATGAACAATCTTGATAAATCATCTGCCTGGGGTCTGCTACAAAACTGGCATTCCCCCGAAACATAGAATCACTATTTTGATAATAAATTCATTGGCAATATCTTAACTTTCATCCATGTCTATGTGTTTCAGTTTATATCTTTAGCAGTTAAGATTCATGTTTCCGGCTGAATATGCTTCTAATTCGAGTCCCAGCGTGACGCCATTTTACGTGAAAACAGATTTTTGGAGTTTACATGAAAGATGATTGTTTGGAGTTGAAGCGCCATACGGAGTCTATGCATATACTACCAATTACTTAGGCGCTTTGACTTCAAAGAATCTGACTTTCATTCCCGGCTTACGAAAGTCGGCTTTCAATAAAGTTCAAACGCCTTACGATATTACGCATTTATTATCAATTACTTAGGCGTTTGGACTTCAAAAATCTTGCTCTCATTACCGACCCTAAGAAATCCATTTCATGTGAGTTCAGATAGCAAACACCGACCAACCCATAATCTGACTCTCGCAAAAAAATAGGGGAATGCCAATGCCACGAAACGCTTGACAAAAAACTTGCTATCTTTGAAATGGTGTATCATTAAACTAAGGAGTTATATCATGAAGAAAGGAATTTTGATCATAATATCCCTTTTTGTCGTCTGTTCAGCCTTTGCCTTCTCAAAAGGCACTTTAAATCTGGGTGGGACAGCTTCCTTGCATATTCACAAGGATGATTCTGACGCAGATGCTCAGAGCACCTTTATCCTGCGTCCCAAAATAGGCTACTTTATCGTTGAAGATAACTGCATAGACCTGATATTTATTTATGAAAATTATTTCCAGAATGACGATAGCATATCTGCCCTGGGTCTGGGCATCGGTACTGCATATTTTCTGAAGCAGTTTTATGCCGGGATCGATTTTATTTATGAATCCCTGACTATCGATGCTTCCGAATTAAAATCAAAGGCTACAGCTATGTTTGTGAACCCAAAATTAGGCTATCTGGTGTCTTTGACCCCCAATGTCTATCTGGATTTGGGAGCGGGATACACTATGGGAATAGGAGATTATGGCGCAGATTCAAGCGGAAGCAATTCCAGCAGAGACCTTCACTTCAATCTTGGCCTGCAATACTATTTCAATAGATAAACTGCATCAGAGTGCAGACTTGATATAAGCTCTCCTGCGAGAGCAGCAAAACTTACAACACTTTGAAATCAGAAAAGAGGCGCCGTTAAGACGCCTCTAATTCTTTGATCATTTATCTTTAGCTTTATCAGAGCAAGGCTTTACTCTGCCGTGATTTTGAAAAAGGCTTTCTCTTCTGCGGGGTCCAAGAGGTATTCGGTCCCGTTGGTGCTATCGAAAAGCAGGTAACCCATAGTAGGATCATTGGCTTTATATATATTATACGTGTTGGCATTGGCCACCGCATCCCAGCTCAATAAAGGCAATCCCGTGATGGCATCTATCATGATGCTGGCCACAGGGGCCTCAAGCTGCGCTGTGGGCAAACCAACGAAGAAGTTGTTTAGCATGAAGTCGTTATCATCGTTCAATTCAAGAGAGCCGGCAAAGAAGGCAAAGCGCAGATGTCCGGTATGCCCGGTCAGGGGAATGCTGATGGTTTCA
>JALNWR010000010.1 GCA_023230795.1 Candidatus Cloacimonadota bacterium | reverse complement strand
GCTATCGAAGCAGAGAATCACACTCCCGCCCTGGACCCGGTAGATATAGAAATTTCCGGCGCTTATGTGAGTGATATGCTGAGTGACGTGATGGGTTCGGCCAAACCGGAACAGGTCTGGATCACCATTATGAAACACCTGAACGTGATTGCCGTGGCTTCCATGACTGGTATTCCCGCCATAGTCTTTTCCAAAGGAAACGTGCCGGATGCAGCGGTCTGCGACAAAGCCCTGGAAGAAAGTGTCTGCCTGATCAGCAGCAAATATGACACTTTCGTCCTGGCCGGAATCCTGTATAAGCTTTTGGGTAAATAGTCCGTCCGATCATGCGCAAGTTTCGCGCTGATTTGCATATACATAGCGTGTTATCTCCCTGTGGGGGATTGGAAATGTCTCCATCTGCAGTGGTTGCGAGATTGCAAGAGCTGGGTATCCAGTGGTTTGCTATCACAGATCATAATAGCATGGGAAACTGTGCTGTTTATGAGGCGGTGGCCAGGAAAGCCGGATTGTTTTTTAGCTGGGGAGTAGAAATCCAGACTATGGAAGAGATTCATCTGCTGGCGTATTTTGATGATTCAGATCAAGCTCAAGCCTTTGATCAGGAGCTTTATCGATCATTATTGCCGATCGATAACGACCCGGAATTTTTTGGAGACCAAGTAATCATTGACGAAAATGAGAACATTTTAAGAGTGGAGCCCAGAGCTTTGATAAATTCATCAGTTTGGGATTTGGGCACGGCTGCAGAGCAAGTTTGCGCTTTTGGCGGCCTTGCCGTTCCGGCTCATATAGATGCTGATGTAAACAGCATTATATCCCAATTAGGGTTTTTGCCGCCAAGTCCGAATTTTGAGCTTTTGGGAATCACTGCAAAGCTGAATCTGCCAGAGTATCTTGATCAACATCCGGAATTGGCAGACAAAGCCTTCATCAGAGCCAGCGATGCTCATTATCTTACCGATCTTGGGCACGGATCTTGCATAATGAAGGTGCAAGAGGCTACTGCCCAGGAAATTTTACTGGCTGCCCGCAAGCTGGACGGCCGATATATAGAAAATGATACATGAAAAAGAAAGATAAACAAGGAGGAGTTATGGCTTCCGTAGCTCAAGATCAGACCCGGGTCTATGACGCCTTGGCTGAAGCAATCGAAGAAAGAAAAGATCTGCGAAATCCGCTGATCGAGATCTTGCGTATAGCGCAGGAGCTTTTTGGTTACCTGCCCATTGAAGTACAGGAATTTATTGCAGAAAAGATGAACATCCCCGCCAGCAAGATTTATGGCGTGGTAACTTTTTACAATTTCTTTACCATGAAACCTCGTGGTAAATACACTCTTAACGTTTGCATGGGAACGGCGTGTTTCGTAAAAGGCGCTCCGAGACTGGTGCAGATGATCTCAGATGAGCTGGGTGTGGGAATTGGAGAAACTACAAAAGACGGCCTCTTTACCATGAGCGCAGTTCGCTGTGTGGGAGCGTGTTCTCTGGCTCCTGTATTTGTAATCGGCGAAGATGCCTTTGGCAGGATAGACAGCAAGGACAAGATCAAAGAAATCCTGGCTCGTTACGAGTAAAGACATGCAAGACATTTCATTGCACCTGTTAGATATCATAGAGAATTCTGTACGGGCAAAAGCCAGGAATATCAAGGTGCGCGTGATCAATAATGTGCAAAAAAACCGCCTGCGTATCATCGTGGAAGACGACGGCACAGGTATGGATTCGCACACTTTAGAAAAAGCCCAGGACCCTTTTTACACTTCCAAGCTGGAGCGTGAAAAGAAAGTCGGGCTGGGTATCCCTCTTTTCAAGCAAAATGCGGAATTGGTCGGCGGCTCGTTCAAGATGGCCAGTGAACCGGGCTTTGGCACGGTTCTCACGGTAGATTTTACCCTGGATCACATCGATAGAATGCCTCTGGGAAATCTCAAAGACACGCTATTGGGCACTATCATAGGCCATGCCGAGGTAGATTTTTACGTCCATCTCATCTACAGAGACAAGTCGAAAGAACAATGCTTTTACCTGGATACCAAGGCCATTCGCGAAGAATTGGGAGATATCCCGCTTACATATCCCGATGTAATAGAATACATCGATCAATCACTATATGAAGGAATACAAAATACAAACATGGAGGATGTCTGATGAAAACACTGGCAGACCTAAAAAAAATCCGTGAAAAAGCCCAGGAAGATTTGAAGCTTCGTGGCGGAAACGTACGCATTAAAATCGTGGTCGGGATGGGGACATCCGGGATCGCAATGGGCGCACGAGAAGTCATGAAGACCTTCTTGGAAGAGATTGCAGCAAGAAACCTTAGCGACGTTTTGGTAACTCAAACCGGTGAAAAGGGACTTTCTTCAATGGAACCGGTGGTGGACCTCATCGAAGAGGGCAAGCCTAAAGTAACATACGGAAACATGAATCCGGACAAGGTTAAAAAGGTAGTAGTCGAGCACATCGTAAATGGCAGAGTCGTCTCCGATTATGTTGTCGCTACAGGCGACTAAGATAGGAGGATTTGAATGTCTCTTAAACATATTGACCTCCTGATCTGCTGCGGGTCTGGCTGTATCTCAGCCGGAGCTCTGAAGATCAAGGAACGCTTTCACGAAGTGCTCAAAGAGCACTCAGCCACAAACGAAGTAAACATCATCGAAACCGGGTGTATGGGTCCCTGCGATTACGGTCCTGTAATGGTGGTCTATCCCGAAGGTATCTTTTACAAAAAGGTGACCCCGGACGATGTGGAAGAAATCGTAACTGAGCACTTTATTAAAGGACGCCCCGTAACCCGTTTGATGCTGCAGGAAGATGATAAGACCTTCTCTGCGCAAAAAGATGTGCCTTTCTACCAAAAGCAGATTAAAGTAGCCTTGGAAAATTGCGGCTACATCAATCCTGAATCTTTGGAAGAATACATCGCCACAGGCGGCTATGAGGCCCTGGGAAAAGTTCTCATCGAGATGAAACCACAAGATGTGATCAATGAAATCAAAGCCTCCGGCCTGCGTGGCCGTGGTGGTGGCGGTTTCCCCACCCATATCAAATGGCAGATGGTGCATGATAAAAAAGACGATGAGAAATACGTTATCTGCAATGGCGATGAAGGTGACCCCGGTGCCTTTATGGACCGCTCTATTCTGGAAGGTGATCCCCATCGCATCCTTGAAGGAATGATGATCGCTGCTTACGCCATGGGTGCCAGCATGGGATTCTTTTATATCCGCGCTGAATACCCTCTGGCGATCAAACGTATCAAGACCGCAATCAGTCAGGCCAAAGAATTAGGCTTGATGGGTGACAATATATTCGATACCGACTTTTGCTTCGATGCAGAAGTACGTACCGGCGCAGGCGCCTTTGTATGTGGAGAAGAAACAGCTCTGATCCACTCTATCGAAGGTGAACGCGGCAATCCCACTCCCAAGCCTCCTTATCCCGCAGTGAAGGGACTCTGGGGCAAACCCACCGTGGTAAACAACGTAGAGACCTTCGGCAATATTCCCACTATCTTCCTCAAGGGAGCCAAGTGGTTTGCCAGCATGGGTACCGAGAAGTCTCCCGGCACCAAGGTCTTTGCTTTGACCGGAGATATCAGAAACACCGGTCTGGTGGAAGTGCCCATGGGAACTACCCTGCGCGAGCTCATCTTTGATGTGGGCGGCGGCATGATAGGAGATCACAAGTTCAAGGCTGTGCAGCTCGGAGGTCCCTCCGGCGGCTGCCTCACCGTGGAACATCTGGATACTGGCGTGGATTACGAAAGCCTGAAAGAACGTGGGTCCATGATGGGCTCCGGCGGTGTGATCGTAATGAACGAAGAAAAGTGCATGGTAAATGTAGCAAGGTTCTTTATGGAGTTCTGCGTGGAAGAATCCTGCGGAAAATGTTCGCCCTGCCGCATTGGCCTCAAGCAAATGCTTACAGTATTGGATCGCATCACCAATGGCCATGGCCGTGAAGGTGATATCGAGGAATTGCAGCGTTTGGGTGAATCCATCAGCAAGCTCTCACTATGCGGGCTTGGACAGACTGCTCCCAATCCTGTGCTTTCCACCATCCGCTATTTCAGGGATGAATACGAAGCACATATCAGAGATCGTAGCTGCGCTACCAAGGTCTGTAATGACCTGATGCACTATGACATAGATAAGGATAGATGCATTGGCTGCTCACTTTGCGCCCGCAATTGCCCGGTAGATTGCATCAGCGGCTCCCGCGAAGAAAAATACACCATACACCAAGTGGATTGTATCAAATGCGGAAACTGCTTTGATGTATGTCCGGTCAAAGCGATCGACAAATTGCCAGGAATGCATCCTGACGTAGTGGCTCACAGATCCGAGCTAAGTAAAGCAGTAAATCAATACGAAGACCTATAGGGGAGAATATGTACAAAGAAATCTGCGTAAAATACGCCCCCAACAAGGATAACTTGATCCACATCCTGCATGAGATTCAAGATACTCACCCTCAGCATTATATATCCGCTGATGCGGTAAAAGAGATCTCCGAATACCTCAAGCTGCCGGAAAATCACATCTATGGAGTACTTACATTTTACTCCATGTATTCCACTACTCCCCGCGGGAAGAATATTATTCGCCTCTGCGAATCTCCCCCTTGTTACATCAAGGGCTCATATAATATCCTGCGCAAGCTGAAAACCCTTTTGGGTGTAGGCGTGGGCGAGACCACAAAAGATGGGGTTTTTACCCTGGAACTTTGTGCCTGCCTTGGCGTATGCGGAAACGCTCCGGTAATGATGATCAACGACGATGTGTATGGCGATCTTTCTGAAGAGAAAGTAGAAGATATCATCGAGAAAATCAGAGGGAGGAACTGATGAAATACTATCGTTCCCATGTGCTGATTGGCATAAACGAAACTTCACTGGCAGCAGGCGTAGAGAGCTTTATCAAAGCCCTCAGAGCTGAACTCAGTAAAACCGGTCTTTCGGATGAAATCAACCTCCTGGAAACCGGTCCTCTCGGCTTTTTTGGCAAAGGCATCTGCCTGACTGTCTATCCTGAAAACGTAAACTACGAGAACCTGAAAGAGGCGGATATCCCTGAATTGGTTCAGGAACACTTCCTCAAGGGTCGCCCAGTAGCACGTTTGATGCTCGATTCTGCCGGTAAATTCAGTCCCAAGTTCAACTACAAAAGCCGCATTGTTCTGCGCAATTCCGGGATCATCGATCCGGAAAGCATAGATGATTACATCGGCACAGGTGGCTATGAAGCCTGGGAAAAAGCCCTCACCAAAATGCAGCCCAAAGACATTATCGAAGAGGTGAAAGAATCTGGTCTGCGTGGACGCGGTGGCGCTGGATTCCCGGCTGGAGTAAAATGGAGCTTTACCGCTCCTTTGGAAGCCAAGCAAAAATATGTGGTGGTAAATGCCGACGAAGGCGAGCCCGGCACCTTCAAAGACCGTCTGATCATGGAAGGTGATCCTCATCAGCTCCTGGAAGGATTGATGATCTGTGCCCGCGCTATCGGTGCCACCAAAGCATATATATATATCCGCGGTGAATACAAACTCTGCATCATGCGTCTGCAAAAGGCTATCGATGACTGCCGCAGTTATGGCATCATCGGTGAAAACATCTTCGAAAGCGGTTTTGACCTGGATATACAGATCAAGATCGGTGCCGGAGCTTATGTATGCGGAGAAGAAACCGCTATGATCGAATCCTTGGAAGGAAACCGCGGCCATCCTCGCTGGAAACCGCCCTTCCCCGGCGTAAAAGGCTTGTGGCAGGCTCCCACGGTGGTAAACAACGTGGAGACCCTGGCCAATGTCCCCTTTATCATCATCAAAGGCGCCCAGGAATATAAGAAATTTGGAACCCCGCAGTGCACTGGCACCAAGGTCTATACCATCCTTGGCGATGTAGCTTATCCGGGACTGTGCGAAGTAGATATGGGCACCACTCTCAGAACCATCATCAACGAATATGCTGGTGGCATGAAAAAAGGCTTTAAGTTCAAAGCAGCCCTGGTGGGCGGTGCAGCTGGTATGTTCCTTTCCGAAAAACTGCTGGATGTAAAGATGGACCTGGCCAGTCTGGACCAATACTCTGCTGTGTTGGGCAGTGGCGCCATCCTGGTAATGAACGAACATCAGAGCATTGTCGATATGCTGTGGAGTATTCTGCGTTTCTTCCGCCATGAATCTTGCGGAAAATGCTCTCCCTGCAAAACCGGCACCCAGCAGCTTTATCTCTTGATCTCAAAGATCAAGAAAGGTGAGGGCACGATGGAAGATGTAGAACTCATGCAAAATATCGCTGAGGCTATGCAACAAACTTCATTCTGCGCTCTGGGACAATCTCCGATCATGGCGATTCGCAGCGCTATCGAAAACTTCCGTGATGAATTCATCGCGATAACTCAAAAATAAGACAAGAGGAATAGAATTATGGCTAAAAACGTCAACGTTTGGATTGATGGTCATCATCTGGAAGTTCCTGAAGACATGACCATTATCGAAGCCGCCGACCAGCACGGGGTTTATATCCCCAGGCTGTGCTATCACCCAGACCTGCCGCCCACTGCAAATTGCGGAGTATGTGTGGTAGATATCAGCGGAAATCCCACTCCAAAACGGGCCTGCTGTACACCCGTCGCAGAAGGAATGAAAATTACCACAAACAGCAAAAAACTACGCGACTACAGAAAGACTCTCGTAGAGATGATTCTTTCGCACCACGAAGTAGTCTGCCCAACCTGCGCCGCAAACAACAAATGCGAGCTCCAGACCCTGGCAAACAACCTCGGGGTGGACCCCTACTCTCTGCCTAATATCCTTGAGATGAAGGAAGTGGACATGAGCTCCTCCGCCATCATCAGGGACCCCAATAAATGTATCTCCTGCGGACGCTGCGTCACTGTCTGTAATGAAGTGCAGACCGTGTATGCCCTTACCAATAGCGATCGAGGGATAGAAAGCGAAATCACCACTGCATTTGGCCTGGGAATGAACAATAGCCCTTGCGTGAATTGCGGTCAGTGCACAGTATATTGCCCCACCGGCGCCTTGCGTGAAAGAAGCGAGCTCGATGAAGTGTGGGACGCTATCCTGGACCCCGATAAACACGTGATAGTGCAGGAAGCCCCCTCCATTCGTGTATCTCTTGGTGAAGAATTTGGCATGCCTCTGGGCAGCGTCACTCCCAAGAAAATGTATGCCGCCCTCAGAAAGATCGGCTTCGACTCCGTAATGGATACAAACTTCACTGCCGACCTCACCATCATGGAAGAAGGCACGGAATGTGTAAACAATCTGAAAGCCGGAAGTAAACGTCCCCTGATCACCTCCTGCTCTCCCGGTTGGATTAAGTTTATGGAAACTTACTATCCCGATCTCGCGGATTGCGTTTCCACAGCAAAATCCCCCATGAGCATGTTCGGAGTGCTGGCCAAAACTTATTATGCCCAGGAACATGGCATCGACCCTGCCAAGATAGTCTCGGTAGCCATCATGCCCTGTACTGCCAAGAAGTTTGAAGCCCGCCGTCCCGAACTCAATGATAGCGGATACCAGGATACGGATTATGTGCTCACGACCCGTGAATTTTTGCGCATGATCAAAGAAGCTGGCATAGACTTCGCCACTATCCCTGAAGAAGAACCGGATGAAGGCATGAGCTTCTACTCCGGCGCAGGAACCATCTTTGGAGCCACTGGTGGCGTGATGGAAGCGGCTATCCGCTCTGCCTATACCCTCGTAACCGGCGAAGAGCTGGAAAATGTAAATATCGAAGCAGTGCGCGGACTCGAAGGCGTGAAAGAAGCCACGGTGAATATCCCCGGCTTTGGTGATCTCAGAGTGGCCGTAGCACACGGCCTTGGCAACGCCCGCAAGGTGATGGACCAGGTTCGTGAAGGCCTGAAAACCAAGGGTGAATCCCCCTGGCACTTCATCGAGATCATGGCCTGTCCCGGCGGTTGTGTAGGTGGCGGCGGTCAGCCCTATGGCAATGACATTGCCTCCCGTGCCCGTCGTGGTCTGGCTCTGTATGAAGAAGACAGATCCCTGCCAGTACGTAAATCTCACCATAATCCGGAAGTACAAAGAGTGTATGAACGCTTCCTGGGTGCTCCGAATTCCAAACTGGCGCAGAAACTTCTGCATACCTACTACTTTAAACGCTCCGTAAGCAGCGGGCAAGTGGTGGAAGAAGTTACTCACAAACATCACTAAACCATAAGTCCCGAAAGGGATTATAATATAACGGCGCCCATTTTTATGGGCGCCGTTTGTTTTGTCTCTCACATTCTCCAACTCTTTTCAGTCCCGAATCTTTTTGTCCCGGAGCTTGCCATAGCTCCGAATCGGCCCACACGTCATTTGTAGCATCACGTAGAGCAGCATGCCGATGCTGTTGACTACAAACGCCGAATCTACTGAATCTGATCACCTCCAATAGCTATTATACAATTCGCTTTCAGCAGGAATGGCATCCTACTTTACAGAATTATATTGACAGATTTAACGCTTTTGATTAACTTGTCCTATAAACGTAAACATAAGTATTGAAGGTAATGATGAAAAACACGATCAAACACTTAATTAGCAGCGAAATAGGAAGCAAACAGAGAGAGCTGATCGAGACTGCAGCCCGGCTTTTCTTTAAGCATGGCTTCAAGAGAGTGACTGTCGAAGAGATCTGCAAGACTGCAACTGTCAGCAAAGTAACCTTTTATAGGTACTTCAGCGGCAAGGACGCACTGATCGAATACATCACCCGGTTGTTAGGCGACAAGTTCGTCGCTGAATTCGCAGAGATTATCGATAGCGACAGCTCTATAAAGCGTAAGTTTGATGATATCGCCATCCTCAAGCAGAACTTCGCAGCCAATCTGGGGAGTGAGCTGCGGGAAAGCATCTTCAGATCTCCAGCCGTAAAGGAATACACGGGCGAAATCGAAAAACAGATGATGCAGAAATTTGAAAGCTTAATGCAAAGGGAACAGGCGCAGGGAAACATAAATCCGGATGTGGATATAGAAAAAGCCATGGCTTTTATCTCCCGCTTAAATCAGCTTTTGAGTGATGACAGCTTCCGGGGGATTTATCGCGATCTGAATGAAATGATCGTGCAGGTGAATGAGCTATTGGTAATGGGACTGAAATCCCGGGACTTATCATGAAGCCTGCTTTCACGCTCTTTTTGCTGGCTCTTTTGCTGCCTTTTTGTCTGCTGCAAGGCATACAACTGGATAGCACAAATCGGTTCAGCCTCAGGGGCATGTTGCCTCTGGAGGACATCCCAGAAGGTTCGATAGCGCAATTTGATTGGCTCCTGACGGTAAATGGCAATATAATTGAGTCCAAACATATCAACCTGGATGCTGAGGCAATGCACAGCTTTCAGTTTTCCTCTGTGTGGCAGCAAGACAGTAGCGATCAGGATATGCAAAATGACATCTATCGGGTTTGGCTGCGGGCTTCTACTGCGCGGACAGAGTTCAGAGCAGGCTTACAAAGGATAAATTTCGGCAGCGCCAGACTGATCCGGCCTCTGCAGTGGTTTGACAAGCTGAATCCTCTGGACTTATTAGAACACACCGAAGGAGTCAAAGCGGGATTGGCCAAGGCTTATTTCCCAGATAACTCCACCTTGTGGCTCTGGGCTATCTTATCCGATGGTAAGCCTAAGGGAAACGAATGGATCGCCACTACCAAAGACAAATTTGACTATGGTCTGCGCTATGAATTCCCGCTGATGTCGGCAGAAACAGGCCTGTCCCTCAATCATCGACCCATCACCTCCCCTGTCACAGCTAAAGAAACCACAGAGAGCCGCGCGGCCCTGGATATCCGCTATGACACCTTTGCAGGATTGTGGCTGGAAAGTGCGGTAAATTATGCGCCGGAGATAGGCCCACAGTGGAGCCTGCAATCCGTGCTGGGAGCAGATTATACTGTAAGCATCGGAAATGGTTTGTATCTATTAGCTGAGACCGGAATCAAGCATTCTTCCGAAGATATATCCACCCTGCGCAGTCAGGAGCTTTTGTCATCCCTGATGATGAATTACCCGCTTGGTTTACTGGATACCATTCACTATCTGGCCTTAGTAAATTGGGATACTCAGCTGGGGGCACATGCCCTGGTACTTAGGCGCAGTTATGATAACCTGGCCTTAGAGCTCAGGGTAAACTACCAATTTAACAATAGCAATTCAAGGGAAGACAAGCTCTCTCTTGGCGCGCTAATAAGCTACACAATATAGAGGAAAAAATGAAAGAACCACTGGTTAAAATTCGCGACCTAAGCAAGCTCTATCCCACCGGCGGAGGTGGATTCCTGGCCTTAAGCGAGCTGGACCTGGATATCCCTGCAGGTGCCTTTATGGCTCTCGTGGGCCCCAGCGGCTCCGGTAAAACAACGCTGCTGAATATCATCGGCACCCTGGACAGCCAAACCGGCGGTGAGATAGAAGTTCTGGGGCATAAAGTTGATACTTTGGATGCCAGGCAGTCTGCAGCCCTCAGAGCCGAAAAAATAGGCTTTATCTTCCAAAGCTACAATCTGTTGCCCGTTTACAACGTCTATGAGAATGTGGAGCTGCCTCTTCTGCTGCTAAAGATGGATAAAGCCGAGCGGCACGAAGCCGTGATGCAAGCCCTGAAATGGGTGGGGATTACCGACAAGATGAAATCCCGGCCCAATCAGCTTTCCGGAGGCGAAGGCCAAAGGGTCTCCATCGCCAGAGCCATGGTAAAGCGTCCCAAGCTCGTTTTGGCCGATGAACCTACAGCAAATCTGGATACGGAAAACTCGGTGAACATCCTGGATACCATGCTGCAGATCAACGAAGAAACTGGCACCACTTTCATCTTCGCTACCCACGATCAGAAAGTGATAGACTATATGAAGCGGGTAGTGACACTGATAGATGGAAAGAAGGCTAAAGATGATCTTAAAACTGGCAATTAGAAACATCTTTGGCAACGGCTGGCGTAGCCTCGTCAATATCCTGATTCTGAGCATAGTCCTGATCGGAATGGTGTGGATGAACGGTGTCCTTGAAGGTTGGGAAAGAACCGCGCGCAGGCAAATGCAGGACTGGGAATTTGGCGCCGGACACTATGAGCACACTGCTTTCGATAAATATGACAGCTTCACCTGGGACAAGAGCTTTGCCGAAATACCTGCTGAGGTTCAGAGCCTGGTAGAAGAAGGGAAAGCAGTTCCCATCCTGATCTCTGCCGGAGTGATCTACCCCCAGGGCCGCCTCACCCCTATCACCATCAAAGGCATACCGCACGATCAAAGCATCCTGGAGATTCCGACAAAGTATCTGCGCGTAGAGGATTCAGCGGGCATCATTTTGCCGGCAGTGATCGGGAAACATATGGCCAGAAGCACGCATCTGAATGAAGGTGATATCCTTACCATGCGCTGGAAAGACATCCATGGCGCCTACAATGCCTATGACATCCTGATTGCCAAAATAATGGCGGCTCCCGTGCCTACCGTCGACTACTCCCAGGTTTGGGTGGATTTTTCGCAGCTGAACAAGGCAAAAGCTTTGCAAAATTCTGCTACTCAGATCATTCTCAAGGACAGGTCAGGTTTTACAAGCATCGTTAAAGACTTCCGTTATATATCCATAGATGAATCCATGGAGAACATAGATGCCATGATCGACGTGAAACGCTTGAGCGGCTACATGATCTTTGCCCTCTTGTTATTCCTCGCCATGATCGCGATCTTTGATACCCAGATCCTGGCGATCTTCAAGCGCAGAAGGGAGATCGGCACCCTGATAGCCCTGGGAATGACCAAAAGACAGATCGTGAAACTCTTTACCGTTGAGGGCTGTCTCTACACACTGTTTGCCATCTTTGCCAGCAGTATTTTGGGGATGCCGCTTTTCATCTACTTTGGCGTCAGCGGTTACAAAGTCCCCCAGGAGATGTCCAATCTCAGTGTGGCGGGAACTGCCGAGCCCATTATGTGCTACTATTCGCCAACGATGCTGGCTTACACTGTTATTTTGGTTATGCTGGCCACCGCTATCGCCAGCTGGTTGCCTACATACCGGATAGCCCGGATGAAAGCTACAGATGCCCTCTTGGGTAAGGTCTAAGGAGTAAGATATGCTAAAATTTGTATTAAAAGGATTGATCAGGGATCGCTCCCGCAGCTTTTTCCCGGTACTGATAGTAACGGCAGGAGTGCTGGTTACGGTGTTTCTCACCGCATTTATGAGTGGATATATGGAGTCTATGGTCAGACAAAACGCCCGCTTTGATACCGGCCACGTAAAGATAGTCACCAATGCCTATGCCGATAAAATCTCTCAAAAACCTTATGATCTGGGCTTCATTGATAGTGAGTCTGATTTTGAGCAGTGGAAACGGGATTTCCCCTCTATCCGCTGGACTCCCCGCATCTATTTCGGTGCACTGATGGACGTTCCTGATGAGGAGGGGAATACCTTGGAGCAAGGCGATGTGTTTGGCATGGCGATAGACCTCTGGGACCCCGGTGCGGTGCAGGATATACATCTGCAGGAAGCGCTGGTGCAGGGACGTATCCCCCAGGCTCCCAGCGAGATACTCATCAGCCAGGAGCTCTTTAGCAAACTGCGCCTACAGCTGGATTCCACCGTTACCTTACTGGGCTCTACCCTGCATGGGGCCATGAGCTTCCAAAACTATATCATCAGCGGCACGGTAAGCTTTGGAGTGCATGCCCTGGATCGGGGAGGGATAGTGACGGATATAGAAGATGCGCGTCTCTTCCTGGATATGGAGGGAGGAGCTTCCGAATACTTCGGCTTCCTGCCGGATGGCATCTATGATGATGGTGAGGCCACAAAGATAAAGCGGGAATTCAATGCCCGATACAATAGCGAAGATGAATTTGCCCCTCAGATGCTGGCGCTTACGGATCAAAATGATCTAGGCTTTATGCTCAGCTATGCAGGATTGGCTTTGGGGCTAATCAACGTGGTCTTTATCCTGATCATAGCCATAGTCCTGTGGAATGCCGGCCTCCTGAATAGCATCCGCCGTTATGGGGAATTTGGCCTGCGTCTGGCCATGGGTGAGCGTAAAGGGCGTCTCTACAAATGGTTGCTTGTGGAAGCACTGGCCGTGGGTGTGGTGGGCTCTCTGATCGGAGCCGCTCTGGGCATTGGATTGATTCAGTACTTTCATGTTCACGGGATTGATTTCGGCGCCTTTACCCAGGATACATCCATGATGGTGGAGAACGTAGTTTACCTCTCAGCAGATACCAAAAACCTGATTCTGGGCATCATCCCCGGGCCCGTAGCTACGGTATTGGGCGCGATGCTGGCTGGAATTGGCATCTTCCGCCGCAATACAGCAAAACTATTTAAGGAGCTGGAAACATGAAGAAAATACTATCCATATTACTCCCTATCCTGCTTTTTGCAGGAACTATCTGTGCTATCACAGCCGAGGAAATCCTGGCGAAGGTCGATGAAAACATGAACGCCGGCACCGTAAAATCTACGGCCCGGATGATCGTGGAAACCAGAAGAGCCACCCGGACCATGAGCTCGGTATCTTATGCCAAAGGGACAGATACGGCTTTTACAGAGTACACCGCCCCGGCCCGGGAAAAGGGCACCAAGATGCTGAAGATCAAGGATGATCTCTGGCTTTACAATCCCTCTACCGATCGCGTAATCCAGATTTCGGGCAATATGCTAAAACAATCCGTGATGGGTTCCGACCTCTCCTATGAAGACTTTATGGAAGAAATCGAGCTGGCCGAGGCCTATATTGCCACGATGCTGGAAGATAAAATCTATGATGAGCGCAGGTGTTACGTGCTGGACCTGATGGCTAAGACCGAAAATCTGGCCTATAGCAGAAGGGTGATCTACGTGGATAAAGAGCGTATGGTTCCTCTGTATCAAGAACTCTATGCCAAAAGCGGTAAGAAACTCAAAACCATGCGCCTCTCCAAGGTCACTAAAATCAAAGGGCGCTGGTATCCCCTGCAAGTGGTATTTAAGGACGAGCTAAAATCCGGCAACGGCACCACGATGATAATCGATGAAATCTCATTTGATATCGATATCCCGGATCATTACTTCACCAAGGCTGTGCTACGGAAGTAAGCCGCTATCTTAAATGGCGGAACTATAGGGGCTATTATGTTGCTAAAGCTTGCTTTGAAAAGAATCGCCGGTAATGGTTGGCGCAGCGTCTTCAATATCCTGATCCTTTTCCTAGTTCTGATGGGGATGCTATTTATCCAGGGCATGTATGACGGCTGGATGCGCACCGCCAGAAGACAAAAAGAGGAATGGGAGATTGGAGCGGGGCACTTTGAACATAGCAATTATGATAAATATGACAGCTTCACCTTCAAAGATAGCTTTGCCAAAATACCTGATCACATACAAGAGCTGATCCGGCAGAACGAAGTCGTGCCCATCCTGGTCTTTAGCGGAGTTCTTTATCCTCAGGGGAGGATGACTCCCATCTCCATCAAAGGCATTCCCTGGGATCAGGCCTTGCTAAAGATACCCAGTCAGATGTTGCGGGTAAAAGATGAATATCCCGGCAGCCTGCCTACTGTGATCGGACAGGATATGGCCAGGACTAATGGCCTCAGCCAGGGAGACCTCGTAAGCATGCGCTTCAAAGATGCCCGGGGGGTGTTTAACGCCTACGATATTGAGATCGTCAAGGTGATGGCCACACCTGTCTCTTCAATTGACGAATCCCAAGTCTGGATAGATTTTACAGTCCTGAATTCCCTTGTAGCTCTGCAAAACTCCGCTACGCTTTTTATATTGAAAGATGAAGCTACGCAGCTAAACTTGGGCAGCAATTGGCGCTACATCAGCCAGAAGAAATCCTTGGAGGATGTGCTAGCTATGATGAAGGCCGACCAAGCTGGTGGATATGTGGTTATTGCACTACTGCTTTTCCTGGCCATGATCGCTATCTTTGATACTCAGATCCTGGCCGTGTTCAAGCGCAGAAAAGAGATCGGTACCTTGATTGCCCTGGGAATGACCCGCCGGCAAATCATCCGCCTTTTTACCTATGAGGGCTGTTTGTATATGGTGTTTGGTACCATCCTCACCGCCATCCTGGGCTTGCCCCTCTTTATCCATCTGGGTACAAAGGGCATCCCCCTGCCCCAGGAGCTATCCAACCTGAATGTCGGCGGCTTCTCAGAGACCATGAAAAGCTATTACGATCCTCTTACCATACTGTTTATGCTGATAATGGTATTTGTGCTCACTCTGTTTGCCTCCTGGTTGCCCGCGGCCAAAATCGCCAGGATGAAGGCTACGCAGGCACTACGGGGGAAAGTCTAAGTTCCATTATTCGCTTTTAATTTGCTTTTCCTGCTTGCATCACCTATAATATCAATAGGATATCAAATAAACGAAAATAAGGTGGTACAAGATGATTGACCAAAAGACTTTAAATAAATATGACCCGATCAAGAACAAGGCCTATCAGCTCATTGATGATGAGGGTAAGCCTTTAGATAAAGTCTGGAAACCCCGTCTCAGCGATGAGGAGATTTTGCAGGCTTACAAAGACTTGCTTTTTGCGCGCACTGCAGACCTGATGGCTGTGAGCTATCAAAGACAGGGCAGGATGTACACATATCCTCCAAACCTGGGTCAGGAGGCTATCCACATCGCTGCCGGCATCGTGACTAAGGAGCAGGACTGGCTGGTGCCCGCCTTTCGGGAATTGGGCGCCTGGCTGGCCAAAGGAGTGAGCCTGAAAGAGGTCTTCCTTTATTTCAAAGGCACAGAAGACGGCTCTCGGTTTGAAAAAGCTAACCGCGTGCTGCCCATTGCCGTGCCCATTGCTTCGCAATTGCCCCATGCTGTGGGCCTGGGCTATGCGATCAATTATAACAAAGAGAAGGACGCTGCTGTCTTTGCATACGTAGGCGATGGCGGAACCTCCGAGGGTGACTTTCATGAGGCGCTGAACTTCGCCGCAGTGTGGAATGCCCCGGTGATTTTCGTGATTCAAAATAATCAATTCGCCATTTCGGTTCCCTTGAAGATGCAGACCAAATCTATCAATCTGGCGATCAAGGGCATGGCTTACAATGTCCCTTCCCTGCTGGTGGATGGCAACGACTTTTTTGCTATGCACGAGGCGCTCAGTTATGCCAGAGAGCAGGCCGTGCAAGGCAAAGGGCCCTTCCTTATCGAAGCCAGAACCTACCGGACGGGAGCTCATACTACCTCAGACGACCCCAGCAAATACCGCACAAAAGAGGAAGAAGAGCTTTGGGCAGACAAAGACCCGCTCAAAAGACTCAAAGGCTACATCCTGCACAGTAAAATCGATGAATTGAAAGAAGAAGAAAAGCTGATTAAACAGTATAAAACCCATATCGACAGCGAATTTGAAGCCGCAGAAAAACATCCTGAATACAAGATAGAAGACGTCTTCGGCTATATGTTTGAAGAGCTGCCCGATGAATTGAAGCGGCAAAAGAACGCTTATGAAAACTATCTGCGAGGTGTGAAATGAAGGTGATGAACTTAGTACAGGCGATCAACGACGCCCTGGATATCAAGCTGAAAGAAGATAAAGGTGTAGTAGTCTATGGCGAAGACGTGGGCGTGGAAGGCGGAGTATTCCGCGTAACTGAAGGCCTGCAAGTCAAGCATGGAGCAGACAGAGTCTTTGACAGCCCTCTGGCCGAATCCGGCATAGCAGGCACCGCTCTGGGCATGGCGATTTCCGGGATGAAACCCGTGATCGAGATGCAATTTGACGGCTTCTCCTATCCGGCTTTTAATCAGATATTGAGTCATATATCGCGTTTCCGCAATCGCACCCGCGGTAAGTATAGCGTTCCTCTTGTAATCCGCATCCCTTATGGCGGTGGGATAAATGCTCTGGAGCACCACAGCGAAAGTCCGGAGGCCTATTTTGGCCATACCCCCGGCCTCAAAGTGGTGATTCCCTCTACTCCATACGATGCCAAAGGTATGCTGATCGCGGCCATCGAAGACCCCGATCCGGTGATCTTTATGGAGCCCAAGCGCATCTACCGCGCCATCAAACAGGAGGTGCCCCAGGAGAGATTCAGTATTCCCCTGGACAAAGCTAAAGTACTGCAACAGGGCGAGCAGATTACCATCATCGCCTATGGTGCCATGATCCGTGAGGCCCAAAAAGCTATCGTGATCGCAAAACAAAGTGGCTACAGCGTAGAGCTGATAGACCTGCGCAGCATCTGGCCCATAGACCGCCAGGCCATCTCCCAGTCCGTGCGCAAGACCGGCCGCGTTCTGATAGTCACAGAAGCCCCGCAAAGCTATGGCCCAGCTGCCGAGCTCATCAGCATCGTAAATGAAGAAGCTTTCCTTTCGCTGGAAGCCCCACCCACCCGCCTCACCGGGTTTGACACCGTGATCCCGCTTCCCCTGGGTGAGAAACACTATATGATCAGTCCGGAGCGCATCGCTACCGAGATTGAGCGATTGATCAAGTATTAAAGGAGTGAGATAATGCGCTATATATTTAAATTTCCCGATATCGGTGAAGGCCTGGAAGAAGGCAAGATCATCGAATGGTACGTAGAAAAAGGCCAGAGTATAGAAAGCGGCGATCCCCTCGTGAAGATGGAGACCGACAAGGTGGTGACTGATATCCCTTCCCCCAAAGCCGGCATCATCGCCGTGCGCTATGGCGGAATCGGAGATACCATCAAAGTTGGCAGCGCCCTGGTGGAGATTGATATTCAGGGTGTAGATGGCGAAGCTGCCGTAGCCCAAGCCAAAGAGCAGCCCGAAGCTCCTTCTAAGGAAGCAGTGGATGAAGAAGGCTTTGCCGGAGTGGTGGGCACTATCGAAGTAGCCGGAGACGGCGCCTATCTGCCTTCCGGAGATGAAGGCCGGCCTGCCAAAGCCGATGCACCCAAAGCCAGAAAAGCCCTCGCCACCCCCGTAGCCAGAGCCATGGCCAAGGATTATGGTATAGATATCAACGAAGTCACCGGCACCGGCCCCGCCGGAAGAGTGATGAAAAAGGACATCGAAACCTTCTCCAAAAGCTCCGCTTCTCCCAAGATGCAGAGCCCGATGTCTGCTGCCCTCGCGCAGGAGAGAACCCGCACCGAGCCTCTCTCTCAGATTCGCAAGACCATCGCCAGAAACATGCTTCGCAGCAAGCAAAATACCGCCCACATGAGTATCATGGACGAGGTGGAAGTCAGCGAACTCGTAGCAGCCCGCGCTCGCATCAATGAAGCCCTGGCAGAGAAAGGCATCCGGCTGAGCTATCTGCCTTTCATAATCAAAGCTATCACCATGGCGCTCAAAGATCATCCCCTCTTAAATGCCGAACTGGATATGGAAAATGAGCGCATCATCTACAAGAACTATTACAATATCGGCATCGCTATGGACACCGCGGAAGGCCTGGTGGTTCCGGTAATCAAAGACGCCGATGGCAAGAGCCTGATCCAACTGGCCAAGGAGCTTAGCTCTCTAATAGAAAAAGCCCAGGAGCGCAAGCTCAGTTTGGACGATCTGCGAGACGGCACTTTCAGCATCACTTCATACGGTTCGATCGGCGGATACTTCGCAGTTCCTGTGATAGCCTACCCTCAGGTGGCGATTTTTGGCATAGGACGCCTCAGTGAAAAGCCAATAGTCAAAAACCATGAGATTGCCATTGGCCAGATTTTGCCCATCAGCATGAGCGTGGATCATCGCATCGTGGATGGCGCCGAGGTGAGCCGTTTCTTGAACGACGTGCTGGCCTATCTGAAAGAACCCCTGCTACTTTTGGCCCATGAAGGAGGCACACAATGACTTACGATCTGATAATAATCGGCAGCGGACCCGCCGGATATGTGGCCGCAATCAGAGCCGGGCAGACCGGACTCAAGACCCTGATTATAGACAGGAAATACGTGGGTGGCATGTGCCTGAACTGGGGCTGCATCCCCACAAAATCACTGCTGGAATCCGCCAAGATGATGAAGAAGGTGCGCTCTGCCCATGAATTTGGCATTGCCGGAATTCAGGCAGACCAGCTTTCTTTCGATTGGCCCCAGGCTCTGAAAAGAACCAATCAAGTGGTGGCCAAGCTTACCCGCGGCATCGAATATCTTTGGAAAAAGAACGGCGTGGAATTTCTGAAAGCAGAGGCTAAGATTCTTTCAGCCACCCAGGTTCAGGCGGATAAACGCATATTTGAGGCCAAAAATATCCTGATAGCCACCGGCTCCCGTCCCGCTTCGCAAGAGCTTTTTGAGGGCAGCATTGATCTGGAAGACCTTTACAGCCTGAAAGAGCTGCCTAAGGCACCCTTGCTCTATGGCCGGGGTGGACACCTGATCGAGCTGGCGCAGTTCTTTGCTTTGATCGGCAGCAACCCGGTGATTATAGCCGCCGATCTGCCCCTGATCCCCCCTCTGGACGAGGCTTTGGAATCTTTTATCCAAAGGAAACTAAAGAAGGATAAGATTCCGGTGCTCACCGTGGCAGAAAGCCAGATCAAGAAAGGGATGATCCTCAGTAAAGGCCAGGAGTATCCCTTTGATAAAGTGTTGAACGTCAGCTACAGAGCAGCGGTGCTCCCGCCTATGGACCTTGAACTGGAACTGGATAATGGCTATATCAAGACCGATCGCAGCCACGAAACCAGCGTCAAAGGCATCTATGCCGCCGGAGATGTAAGCGGTAAAAGCTTTGTAGCGCATGCGGCTTCAGCCCAGGCTATGGAAGTGATCGAGGCCATCCAGGGCATAGCGCCTCCCCAGGAGCAGCGGCGCTATCCCATCAATATTTATACCGATCCCGAACTGGCCCAGATCGGACTCACAGAAAGTCAGATCAAAGCCCAGGGCATCCCTTACGAAGTGAACCAACATCCGCTCACTGCAAATGCCAAAGCCCTGGCAGAAGGGAGCTCAGAAGGTTTTATCAGAGTGTTGTATGAAACGAAATACCACCAGGTGTTGGGTGTGCAGATCGCAGCAGAACATGCCACCGATCTCATCAGCGAAGCCGGAATCCTGATGGAACTGGAAGGGACGAGCTATGATCTGGCCCGCACCATCCACGCCCATCCTACCGTAGCCGAAATCTATATGGATGCCGGCGAGGTGGAATAAAGCTCAGCTTTGGAAATGCCCGTGGGCGCTCACTTTTGGGCAGGGCGGCTACGGGCAATCTTCCGTACCCTGCATTATCTGCAAAATCTGCTCTGCCTTGATGCTGTGCATGCACTTAAAATGCTGCTGGGGACAGCTCTCGGAGCCGTGTAGTGAGCAGGGTTGACAGGAAATATCGGCTGCCAATATCCTGGCATTAGGATTCAGCGGAGCAAATCCCAGGCGGGGATGCGTAGCCCCGAATATGGCTATCTGCGGTCTCTGCAAGGCTGCCGCCAGGTGCATGGGCCCGCTGTCTGAAGACAGGACCCAATCCGCACTT
Source organism: Candidatus Cloacimonadota bacterium (assembly GCA_023230795.1). Classification (GTDB taxonomy): domain Bacteria; phylum Cloacimonadota; class Cloacimonadia; order Cloacimonadales; family Cloacimonadaceae; genus UBA5456. The sequence continues at coordinate 3,258 of JALNWR010000010.1, read as the reverse complement.
TGCATCAGGGCCAGAATCTGGGTAAAAGAGTATTTTCCCGCCATGTTCAAGGCCTGATTCCCTTTGGCTATCTCAGCGCATAAAGCGGCTTCGCCTGGGGAGCCTAAGATGATATATTGCCAGGGCTTCGGGCTGATATCTATGAGCAGTTTGTAATATCTGGAAGGATACCTTTTGGTATTGTGCTTTGCTCCGGGAAAGATGAGTATGCGCTTTGATGGGGCTGCCTCTAGAGCAAGCAAAGCAATATCCGCCGGAGGATAGAGCCGGGGACTTTGCAGGTTTACCTGATCGAAGACCTTATCCAGGGCGCTTTTGTACAGTATCACGGTAGAGCAAATGGACAGCTGGCGGTTACCCCTCACTATCTTCTGGCGTTTGCTGCGCTCTTTGTTATAGACGGCGCTTTTTCGGCCTTGAGCAGCATTGCGGATCAGCCAGGTAGAGAGCTTGGCATGCAAATCTATCACCAGATCATAATTCTCTTTTTTCAGCTCTCGATGCGCCTTCAGGCTCTTTTGATATGAGAGCGGATTCAGAGCGCAGCCCATCAGCGGAATCAGCTCCAGATACTGCTCTTTCACCATATAATCTATTCTGGCCTCGGGATAGCGTTCTCGTAGCCAGGCGCAAACAGGCTGCGTAAGCACTATATCGCCCAGCGAACTGAGGCGCAGAATCAGGATATTCACTACAAACTCTTGATGATCTGGGGAATCTTATCTATCAGCGGCTTCAGGTCTTTGGGGTTTTTGCCTCCGGCCATGGCGCTGTCTGCACGTCCACCACCTTTGCCGCCAAGCTCGGCAGCTATCGCTTTTGCGATTTTGCCCGCATGGTATTTATCTAAAAGCTTAGTTCCCACCACAGACAGTAAAGAGAGCTTATCACCTTTTTTGCACAGGATAATGGCGATCTGATCGCTCAGCTTATCTTTGAGGCTGTCAGAAAAAGTCTTGAGATCGCTGCCTTCGGGCAATTCCCGGACTAACAATTTGAAATCCTGGCAATCTGTAGCATCCTGAAGCATTCCGTCGATCTGGGACAGGCTCTTTTCAGCCTGCAATTCTTGCACCTGATTTTGCAGCTCGCGAATATGCTGCATCTGAGCCTCCATCTTTTGCTCCACCATGTTTTGGGGAGATGCCAGCAGCTCAGCCACCCGCCCCAGGGAATTCTGCAGACTCCGCACATAATCCAGTGCTTTAGCTCCGGTAAGCGCTTCGATGCGCCTGATGCCCGCAGCCACAGAGCCCTCGGAGATGATCTTAAAAAGCCCGATCTCGCCGGTAGCGCCAGCGTGGATACCGCCGCAGAGTTCTTTGGAAAAGTTATCGATCCGGATCACCCGCACTTCATCAGAGTATTTCTCACCGAAGAGGGCAGTGGCTCCTTCTGCTTTGGCTGAGCTGATATCCTGAATCCTGATGTTTACCTTCATGTTTGAGCGGATGGCTTTGTTGACCAGGTTTTCCACCTTTTCCCATTCGTTGCGGCTAAGCCCTTGAAAATGGATGAAATCAAAGCGTAGATAGTCCGGATGCACCAGCGAGCCTTTTTGTTGCACATGGTCTCCCAGGACTTCTCTTAATATCTGATGCAAAAGGTGGGTAGCAGTGTGATTGCGGGCTATATCCTCGCGGCGGGGAAGATCGATCTCTGCCACTACTTCCAGAGCAGATACAGCGCCTCTTACTATAGTCCCATAATGGATGATATGCTCGTCTATCTTCTTGACGTCATGCACTTTCAGTTCAAATTCATCGTTGTAAATGCGGCCTGTATCTGCCACCTGTCCTCCGCTTTCCGCATAAAAGGGAGTTTGTTCCAGCTGCAGAGCCACGATCTGAGCATCATTGATGCTGTAACGCTGAATATAGCTGCGCAGCCGCGTCTTTTCATAGCCCAGATACTGACTGGGAGTGCCTTCTTGTAGCTCAATCCAATCTTCATTCACAGCTTCCGCTCCAAATTTTGAGGCTTTCCGGGCCCGCTCGCGCTGCGCCTGCATTTCTTGCTCAAAGCCCTCGTGATCTATCTTCAGACCCTGCTCTTCGGCCAGGATCATGGTCAGATCCAGCGGGAAACCGTAGGTGTCATAAAGCATAAAAGCATCTTGCCCGCTGATGACATCTCCCTTTAACGCAGCCTGCATCTCGGCAAACTTGGCAAGGCCCATATCCAGGGTCTTATTAAAGCGTTCTTCTTCGGCTTTGATCACCATCTTGATATAGGCTTCCTTGCCCCTCAGCTCTTCAAAATGATGTCCCATGATCTGGATTACGGTATCTACCAGGTTAAAAAGGAAGGGTTCTGCAAAGCCTAAAAGCCTGCCATGCCGTGCTGCTCTGCGCAAAATGCGGCGTAGCACATAGCCCCGGCCTTCGTTTGAAGGAAAGCCGCCATCTGCCAGTGCGAAGCACAAACAGCGGATATGATCTGCGATCACCCGGTGGCTCATGCCGCGTGCAGGAGAGTAGGCTTTTCCGGAGAACTCGGCAATCTTGGCGATGATAGGCATAAACAGATCGGTCTCGTAATTTGTCTCCTTATTCTGTAAGACCTGCATGATGCGTTCCAGCCCTGCGCCGGTATCTACATAGCGGTTAGTCAGAGGGGTCAGCGAACGGTCTTGCTCACGATTGTATTGGATAAAGACCAGGTTCCAGAGCTCGATAAAGCGGTCGCAATCTCCATTCACAGCACAGACGTGACCCGGCTCATCCTGTTTGTTGCAATGCGCCATACCCCGGTCGATATGAATCTCTGAGCAAGGGCCGCAGGGGCCGGTATCTCCCATCTCCCAAAAATTGTCCTTATCGCCATGATAACTGATGTGTTCAGGCTCTATATCGGTGGCTTCCTGCCATATCTTACAAGCCTCTTCATCGCTATCGTGCACAGTGGCATAGAGCAGGGCTTTGTCCAATCCCCAGACCTTAGTGAGCAATTCCCAGGCCCAGAGGATGGCTTCTTTTTTGTAATAATCGCCAAAACTCCAATTTCCCAACATCTCAAAAAAGGTATGATGATAGCCATCTTTGCCCACTTCTTCGAGATCGTTGTGCTTGCCTCCGGCGCGGATGCACTTCTGAGAATTCACCGCTCTAAAGACCTCCGAAGCCCTTTGTCCCAGGAATATACTCTTAAACTGATTCATGCCGGCATTGGCAAAAAGCAGCGTGGGATCGTCGATAGGAACCACCGGCGAGGAGTGCACAAAACTGTGCCCCCGCTCTTTGAAAAAGTCGATAAACT
>JALNWR010000009.1 GCA_023230795.1 Candidatus Cloacimonadota bacterium | reverse complement strand
GTGAGCCCACTGAAAGCTCTCAGGTTTATAGCGCTCCCATCTCAGTATCTGCCAATACCACTATCAAAGCAAAAGCATGGGCTGATGGCTTTGATTCATCTTACACAGCTACTGCAGCCTATATCTTCCCGATCGTGATTCAAGACCTGAGCGAACTGCGTCAACAAGCAGCGGACAACAGCTCTGTGTATCACATTCCGGGTAACGTAATACTGACCTTCAAGCAAAATAACCGCCATCAAAAGTATGTGCAAGATGCTGGAGCGGCAATACTTATTGACGATCAACCCGGCGTGATTACCACTAATTATCAGATCGGCGATGCCATCTCTGGACTCACCGGTAAGCTGAACCTGTACTTTGAAACTCTGCAATTCCTGCCTACAATGGACCCGGGTGCATCGGTATCCAGTGGAAACCATGTACATGTACCCATTGTCACCATAGCAGAACTGAATTCCGATATCGGCTTGAACATGTATCAATCCCGCCTGGTGCAAATAAACGATGTGCAGTTTGACAATCCCAGTGGAAACTATACTACCGATCCGGCTGTGACTTATCCTATATCAGACGCTACCGGTGCCATGAGTTTCCGCACCAGCTTCTACGATGTGGATTATATCGATACTCCGATGCATACTGGCCAGTTCAACGTAATGGGCCTTATTGCACATTTCCAGAGCACAGCCCAGATTACCCCGCGTATGCTCGCAGACTTCAATCCCGTCTTAAACGAAGACCCCACTTTGTCACCAGCTCAGATCAGCCTGATCGGGAACTATCCCAATCCTTTCAATCCGGAAACCACTATCCAATTCCAGATGGAAAAGGCTGCGCCTGTCCAAGTGACTATCTATAACCAAAAAGGTCAGATCGTGAAGAGCTATGCGGTTCAGGCCACCCAGGGAATCAATAACCTACATTGGAACGGCATGGACGATAGCGGGAAAGCCGTGTCCAGCGGTGTGTATTATTTCCGTCTGAAATCCGGATCTTACAGCTCCACCAAGAAAATGGTCTTGATGAAGTAGCTTGAAACTCAAGAGTCACCTGTACTGTCTGATAGCGATATGTATATGGTCCTCATTGGAACTCGCTGGCAAGTTTTTGGGAGAAGGAATTTCGCCTTTTGCCATCACTGCCTGGCGGTTTCTGATTGGAGGAGCATGTATCGCCCCATTTGCAGTTAGAGCCTGGACTCAGAATAAGATAAAAATAGCAGTAAGCAGCATACTGAAACTCGGCCTTTTAGGAATCCTGAATGTCGTGATCAGTATGCTGCTTTTACAATGGGCTATATATTATGGTAAAGCGTCCCTGGTTGCAGTGATCGTGAGCATGAACCCGCTGTTTGTGAGTCTCTTTGCTTTGCTTTTGCTGAAGGAAAAACTCAATAGATTTCAGGTCTATAGCCTTTTTATAGGGCTGATAGGCCTGATTATCATCATCCTGGGAGAAAAAGAACTACTGCAGCAGAACTTTATCAATCTACCTTTGGGCATCGTCTTTGCTGTTTTGGCCGGGATCACCTTTGCCTTATATACTGTACTTACCAAATGGGCGGTGAGCCAGTATGGCAATCTGATCACAAATTCCGTGAGCTTCCTGTTTGGAGGCATAGTGCTTAGCGCTATCAATCTGATCATTGGCAAGAGCATGAGCTTTGTGCCCAGCTGGCATAATATCTGGCTGATACCCTATCTGGGAGTGATCGTCACCGGATTGGCATATTTGCTGTATTTTGAAGGCATGAAACAGCTTAGTGCTGCCAAAGCTTCTTTTTACTTCTTTTTGAAACCGGCCCTGGCCACACTATTGGCTTACTTCTTTTTGGGAGAGCAGCTCAGCGCATTGCAGATCGGAGGCATAGTGCTCATCATGCTGGCTTTGAGCAGAAGGTTCTGGTTTAGCCTTTATGAGCGAAATAAACTTAAAGCGTAATATCGCCTTTACCACCGGTTCGCAGGCCATCACCATGCTGGCCTCTTTTGTGGCAAACTGGTATCTGGCCCGCTTTTTGGGGCCTGAACTTCGGGGACAATACGTATATCTGTTTACCGTGAATTCGGTAGTCTGGCTACTTTTGGACTTGGGTGTATCAAAATCTTTAATGTATTCCCTGCAGCGAGAAAAGGCGAACCCCTCTGCCTTATACAGCATGTCTTTAGTCTTTTTTGGGATCAGTATGCTGGTATCGATAGTGGTATTTCAGCTCTTCTCCAGCCGTATATTGGGGGAGAATCAATATTCCACCCTGATTATTCTGGCTTTGAGCATATATATTGCGATGTTTCAGCTTTACAGTCGTCAAAAGGTCATGTCTATCGGGATGAACAACATAAAGGATTACTCGCTGCTGCTCACTTTGCCCACTGTGGCCTTTATGCTACTTATCCTGCCCCTGTTTTGGCTGTTTCCAGCTCACTATCGCATGCAGGGCAGCTACCTGCTCTACGTATGCGTAATGATCATGGTCTGCCTCATATTCCATAGGCGGATAACGCGCAAGATAGATTTTCATTTCCGCTGGGATTTTCCTTTGATCAAGCGCTCATACTCCTTGGGATTCAAGGCTTTCCTGAGCGAGTATATGGCCATAATGATGACCCGGGCGGATATCCTGATCCTGAAGCGCCTGGGTAGTTTTGCTCAGCTGGGAGTATATACTCTGGCGATCAATTTCATCGATATCATCAATGTGACCAGCAATATGATCGGGGTGGTATTGCTCAATAAATTTGCCGCTCTGAATGATGACAGCGCGTCGTTAGTCATCTTGCGCAAAATATTTGTGCTTATGATGGTCTTCAATCTGATTTGCATCACAGGGATGCTGCTTTTCGGACACTTCATTATCTCCTTTATGTACACTACGGAATACATCGGGGCATACAAGGCATTTATCTATCTGATTCCCGCTATATTTGGCCTTACCCTGGGCTCTCTTTTCAATACTTTCTTATGGAGCAAGGGCTTTCCCGTTTTTACCATCATTGCACCCGCAGTGGGGGCATTGATAAAGGTGATAATGAGCTTTGTAATGATCCCGAAATATGGCTATATCGGGGCGGCTATGTCATCATCTATAGTGTATCTGCTCTGGCTGGCTATGCTCATGACCTGGTACTTTTGCACTCATAGAGAGCAAAAAATCACGGATCTCATCATCCGTAAAAGTGATATTCAGGATATGGGTATTATGCTGGGTTCTTTATTTGCAAAATTACGAGGTTAAACATGCGAGTGATCTTTATCAACAGTATTTTCCCCAATCCAGTGGAGCCAAACAAGGGTAATTTTGTGCTCAAAAACATAAGGTTCTATCCGGCGAATATAGAGCTGGAAGTAATAGCTCCTGTGCCTTTTGGCCTGGCACTAAGGCGAGGTAAAAAGCTCAAGGTGCCATATAAACGTATCATTTCGCTGGAGTCACGAGAGCTTACTGTTTACCATCCTCGCTTTGTGATGCTGCCACGAAATCTGATCAGGCCTTTGGTACCCTTTATAGAGTATCTTTGCGTGCTGCCTCTGCTCAAAAAGCTGATACGTCACAAAAAGATAGATTTACTGCATGCGAATTTTGCTATGCCGGATGGGATAGCCACACGGCTGTTAGCCCAAAAGTTGGGTATTCCTTATGTTGTCACAGAGCATCAAGCAGCTTTAAAGGATTTTTTGGCGAAAAGAAGGCTAAAGAAACTGTTCACCATCGCTTATCGCGATGCCTATAAGGTGATAGCGGTATCAGAGCATACCCGCAAGATCATCTTTGAAGCGGCTCCTGAGCTCAAAAACCTTTGCGTAATTCCCAATGGCATAGACCCCATGCTCTTTCGCCAGGTAGCTCTGCCCTCAAAAAGTATAAACAAGCTGATATACATTGGGTATCTGGTGGAGCACAAGGGTGTGCATATTTTGCTGAAGGCTATCCAGCTTATTGGAGACTCCGAGCTCCACCTTAGCATCGTAGGGGATGGGGAATATGCAGAGAAACTCAAAAGCCTTTGCTCTGAATACAGCATAGAAAGCCAGGTGATATTTTTGGGCGAGAAAACTCCTGCAGAGGTGGCTGAGCTATTGGCAAATCATGACGCTCTGGTGCATCCCAGTTTTATCGAAAGTTTTGGCATCGTGGTGATAGAGGCTCTGGCCTCTGGAATCCCTGTGGTGGCCACGTATAACGGCGGTAGTGAGCATATCTTAAAGCCTGAACATGGAATTTTGGTGCCTCCTAAGGATGCCCAGGCTTTGGCTGAGGGCATTATAGAGCTAAGGCAAAAGCGGTATGATCCCAAGCTCTTGCGCGATTATGTGGTAGAGAACTATTCCCTGGAGAATGTAGTAAGGCAAACCTTGCAAGAGTATCCTGCTCCCAGAGCAACCAAGTGCATCTGTCATCTCAGTTCTGTGCATATAAGAAGCGACGTAAGGGTTTTTTACAAACAATGCATCAGTCTTGTGGAAGAAGGCTACAAAGTGCATCTCGTGGTAGCTGACGGTGGCCGGCACGAACGCAAGTCTGGTGTGGTCATCCATGATATCGGGGCTTTTAAAAGCCGGAAAAAGCGGTTCTTCCGTGCTCCCTGGAAAATCATGCAAAGAGCCAGATACATCCCTGCCGATGCTTATCAGATTCACGATCCGGAGCTCATCCCCATGGCAATACTGCTCAAATACATCAGCCGCAAACCTGTGGTCTATGACATCCACGAATGCTATCCGGAGATGTTTTTGCACAAAGAGTATCTCTCACCGCAGGCTGGGAAATTACTTGCTTTTGTGATCCGCAGGCTGGAGAGATGGGCAGTAAGATATTTTGATGTTTCTATAGCTGCTACCGAACATATTTCAGAGCAATTCAGCTCTGTCCCCGTAGTGCATAACTACCCGATTCTGGCTGAATGGAAGGATGTTTCATTAGATCAAAGCAGCTACCATAGTCGTAATATCTGTTATGTAGGCAATATCACCAGGGAGCGGGGAATAGGGCAGATCGTAAAAGCTATTGAGCATATAGATTGCAAGTTTCATCTGGCGGGAAACTATGAACCTCAAGACTTTCGGGATGAGCTAATTAAATTTCCCGGATTCAGCAAAGTAATCGAATACGGTTACGTAAATCGTGAAAAGGCGGCAGAAATATTCTCAGAATGCGCCCTGGGTGTGGTGCTATTTGATCGCAGCCCAAATCATCTATATTCTCTCTCTACTAAAATGTTTGAATATATGGCAGCAGGCTTACCGATATTGGTCTCAGATTTGCCCGAAAACAGGAAATTACTTGACAGAGCTGTAGCTGGACTATATATAGACTCAAGTGATGTTTCTTTGATAGAAGCTGCCCTCAAGAACTTGTTATCGCAGCCTGAAAAACTCGCTCAGATGGGTGCTGAAGGCAAGAGATTGGTTACTCAGGAGCTTTCCTGGGAAAGTGAAAGGGAAGTATATCTAAGGCTATACGAAGAGCTATTATAGGTGGTAATGACTTGAAGATACTATTTTTGACCTCGCAGATACCTTATCCGCCAGATCGTGGAGACAAGGTGCGCACCCTGTTCCTGCTACGGCAATTGGCCTCTTTTGGAGAGCTGACTTTGGTGTCGCTGGTAAACAGATATACCGATGAAAAGGCTATGAAAGTAATGCTTCAGGAAATACCTGAGGCCAGGTTTGTAGAGCATAGTATCTTCAGAATACTGTGGAATATGCTGAAAAACATATTCCGCAAGCTTCCCTTTCAGGTGGCTTACTACCAAAACCCTCAGCTTAAGAGTATGCTTGTCAATCTGCTTGCCGGGCATGATTATGATTTGGTGTATTGTCATCTAATCCGAATGGTGCCTTATGCGGAGCTGGCGCAAGGAGCAAAAATAATCCTTGATTATACGGATTGCCTCTCATTGGAATACACTCGTCGACTTGAGCATTTGAAAGGGCCATTAAAGCTTTTTTACACAGTGGAGGCAAAGCGGACCTCTGATTATGAAATTCAAGTGGCAGACCGCTTCAGCGAAAACTGGGTGATATCACCGGTGGATATCGCACATCTTGGGCTCAAAAATCATCACCGCAGCGTGGTTATGCCAAACCAGGTGATGATCCCGGAATCCCGAGTAGATCACGAATTCGCCTGGCGTCTTATCTTCACAGGTAATATGAGCGTTCCTCACAACATTATGGCTGCTCAAAGCGTCTGCAAAAAGATAATGCCAGCTCTGATTAAAATATATCCTCTTCTGAAATTCGTGATTGTGGGCGCAGACCCTTCTGCGGAAATCAAGGCTTTGGATAAAATCAATAATACTTCGGTGCTTGGCTATGTGGATGACCTATACCATGAACTGATGACCAGCGATATTTTTATCGCCCCCGTGTATTTTAGTGCGGGTATCCAACACAAAGCTCTGGAAGCTATGGCATGTGCCCTCCCTGTGATCACCACGCCTGATGTGGCAAGCAGTCTTGATGCCAATGATGAAGTAGAATTGCTTGTTGCTTCGGATAATTATGCTTTTGTGCAGAAAGTAAAGCAACTGATAGAAAATCCAGATAGCCGGGCTCAGATCGGGAAATCCGGTCAGGCTTTGGTGAGAAAGAAATATTCAAGCGAAGCGGTGACAAAGCTTATCGCAGAGCGGATCAATCATATTATGACTTTGAATTAAGGAGAAACTCGTATGGAAAAAGTAAGAATTGGCCTCATTGGTTGTGGCCGGATATCAAAAAATCACCTGGATGCTGTATCTCAGATACCGGAAGCTGATTTTGTGGCAGTATGCGACACATCGCTTGAAAAGGCCAAAACCGTGGCTGAAGAACGAGATATCACCAAAATATATACCGATCACCACGAGATGCTGGCCAAAGAAGAGCTCGATCTGGTGTCCATTTGCACCCCATCCGGCATGCATCCCGAGCATGGGATAGACGTAGCCAATGCGGGCGTGCACGTGCTCACCGAAAAGCCTATGGCTATCAATATCACTGCAGCAGATAAACTCATCAAAGCCTGCGATGAAAACCACGTGCATCTTTTTGTGGTAAAGCAAAACCGCCTCAACAGCACCATGCAATTGCTCAAACAAGCCGTAGATAAAAACCGGTTTGGACGCATTTATATGGCTCAGGCAAATGTCTTCTGGCAAAGACCCCAAGCTTATTATGACCAGGAAAAATGGCGCGGCACCTGGGAATTTGACGGCGGAGCTTACATGAACCAGGCCAGTCACTATGTAGATGCCATGTACTGGCTTTTGGGGAACGTAGATAGCGTTTCTGCTTATACCGCCACTATGGCCAGGAACATAGAAGCTGAGGATACCGGAAGCGCCGTTGTTCATTTCCGTAATGGCATCATCGCCTCGATAAATGTGACTATGCTCACCTATCCCAAAAACTTTGAAGGTTCCATCACCATCATCGGTGAAAAAGGTACGGTGAAAGTGGGCGGAGTAGCGGTGAACAAGATAGAGAAATGGGAATTTGAAGAATATGATGATGACGATCGCATCGCGCTGGATTCAAACTATATCCCTCCCAATATCTATGGCTTTGGACACAACCCCTATTACCGCAATGTGGTCGACACCTTGCTGGGCCGGGCTGTTCCCTCTACAGATGGACGAGATGGCCGCAAATCGGTGGAAATCATACAAGCCATCTATCGCTCTGCCAAGACCGGAAAGCGAGTATCTCTGCCGCTGTAAATATATTTTAGAAAACCCCGTAGTGCCGGACACACTCCTGCAAACTTGGCTTCAACAGTATCGGCATGCTACTCTTGCTCATTAGATATCGTGGAGATGTCGTGGAAATAAGAGTATTATTTACTGCTATTTACACGGTATTTTCAGGGTAACAAATGGGTGAGAGTTTAGGTAGCAGGCCGCATTCAGGCCTTCGTGAAAAGGGGTGATGAATGCCTGAGCGGAAAAAATAGATTGACAGAATCAGCCGCTGTTTTTTTATTACACGAACTGCTGCGGGGTGTAGCGCAGCCCGGTTAGCGCACTGGTTTTGGGAACCAGGTGTCGGAGGTTCGAATCCTCTCACCCCGACCAGCGTTTAATATAAAAATAAGTGGGCGTTTAGCTCAGTTGGGAGAGCGCTTGCCTTACAAGCAAGATGTCGGCGGTTCAAGTCCGTTAACGCCCACCACTTCTTTTTGGGAACACAGGAGACCGATGAAAATAGCGATCACAGGCGCCAACGGTTTCGTGGGCAGCACCCTCCTCAGCAGCTTGCAAGCAAATGATTTCGAGCCGATAGCTTTGGTGCGCAGACCTTTCTGTGCGCCTGGTATAGCTATACGCGAGATCGACTATTCCAATTTCAAGCAGTTATCCACAGCTTTGTCAGATGTGGATATAGTGATTCACAATGCCGGTAAGACCAAAACCTTGAGCAAAGCTCAGATGTATGCTGCAAATATCGGCCTCACTCAAAAGATAGTGTCTGCCATCAACCATATAGATCATCCCATCCGCTTGATATACATTAGCTCACAGGCTGCATCCGGCCCCTCAAAAGCTGATCTGCCCCGCAAAGAATCTGATCCTTCTGAGCCGATTTCCATCTATGGCAAGAGCAAGGCCCTCGCCGAAAAGGTGATCCACAAGCAGTGCCTGCAACCTTACAACATCGTGCGCCCCTGCTCGGTATATGGCCCTCAGGATCGTGACTTTTTGCAGCTTTTCAAACTCTGCAAAAAAGGCCTCAGTATGCAGATCGGCAAGCAGGACCGTTTGCTAAATATGATCCATGTGAACCAATTAGCTGAATTCATCCTGCTATTGATCGCAAATAGAAATGTAAATTCAGAAACCTTTTTTGCCAGTGATAATGAAGTATATACCCAAGCCGAAGTAGTCCAATATATTGCCAGCGCGATGGCTACCGAAAATCGTCAGATCGTAATTCCTCAAAGTCTTGCTCGCGGAGCATTTGGCCTCAGTGATATCTGGGGAAGATTGATCCGGCGTCCGCTGGTGATGAACCTGGAAAAGTATCAGGAAATCACCGCCGAAGCCTGGCTGATCGATAGCTCAAAAGCCCGGGAGCTGCTGGGCTGGAACCCCCCACCCCAAATGCCTGAATTGATAAAGGAAACCTATCAATGGTATATATCCAACGCCTGGCTCTGATCCTGATCCTGCTGGGCGCTATCTCCCTGATAGCACAGCCCGGATCGCAAAGCTATGACCGGTCAGAAGAACAGATTGACCTGCCTGAGCCGGAGCCAGATCAGACGATAGAAGACAGCCTGAGAGTCAGAATTTCAGAAGAGGATATCATTCTGCCCGCAGAGGAAGAAGAGCTTTTGGCCGAAGATATCTTTGCCGACATCGAAAAAGCCGATATCATCGCTTATATCGACGTGCTGCGGGAAGTGGATTTTCCTGACAACAGCCTCTTTACCCTGGATGAATACCCCAATGTCTATAATATATATCGTCTGGGCAACGATTTCACCGGCTTGCAGAATGCTCCGTTGCAGGTCAGAAGCAGCGGCTTTCAACTGCCGAATACCTTCCTGCAATCCTGGCACTATCTGGGCTATTTATCCCAGTTTTATAAGCTTGAGCAGGATGGCAGCCATATAAATGCCAGGCCTTTAGTCTATGAGTATCCGGTTAGCTTATCGCGCCTGCATGGCTCGCTGGGGGATTATGATAGTCGCAGTGTGCAGCTCAGCTTTGCCAAGGGCGATCTCTTTGGCTTTGATGGCAGCAGCATGCAGTTTGATTACAGGCTGGCGAATGGCTATTGGGTGGATTATGCCAATAGCGGCAGCTCGGTAAAGCAGTATTTGGGCTACCGCTTTCGGGACTTTTTCATTAGCTTTGATCTGGCTTCATATCAGAAGGAAACCGGCTCATACGAGCTAAATCCTGCCTATTGGCATCTGGGCAATTTCCAAATCAAAAATAGCTATACTCAGCTGATCAGCCAGATCCAGCATCCCTGGCTTAATATCGGTCTGAGCAGCATCAATGACCGGATTTCGGGAGCCACGCTTAGCGATTCATGGCGAACAAAATCTCTGCAACTTGCAGTGGATAGAAAGTTCACGCTGCCTTATACCCAGTTCGATCTTGCTTATGAATATCGCGATCTTACTCAGGATTACACCCCTGCCTTAGCCCCCAATCAGATGCAATATGAACAGAAAGCCCGGCTGAAACTCTCCCATGCCTCTGTGTTGGACTTGGATTTCGATGCAGAGATGTTTGACTGGCAACGCATGCAAAGCCAGACTGATCTCAGCAAAGCCCTTGGGATATTCAGATTGGGAGTATGTAGCAGAATGAATCTGGGTGATCACAAGGCGATAACCCAGGCCAGTTCTATCCTGGATGGGGTTTTAATGCCTGCGGTAGATATCTATAATCCTTGGGAAAATTCAGTTTATTCAGCCTTGAATATTGGCGATCTGGGTTTGAGGCTCGATCTTGGGCAAAAGAAAGAGAATCAGCAAACTCCCGAACGCTATGTCTCCAAAGAGCTGCTCATCCTGCGTGCCTCAGGTGTTTACGACAAACGCTGGAAAGATTGGCGCCTGCGGGTGAACTTAGGCTGGGGCTATCAGGAGTATGATCAGAGTCTGATGGCCGCCCCGGAATTTACTTTCAGCAGCGAGCAGAGGCTCTATCGCTATCTTGGTCATGACAATATGATAGATGCTGGTTTCGCTGTTCAGGGGCATTCAGATTACTATCTGGCCAATGCCGTGAATCCGTATCTGATCGAGGCTTCCACGATGCTGGATCTCTTTGCCGGCCTGAGGATCAGCAAGCTCTTTGACTTCAATGTCAGCGTCAAAAACCTGCTTTCTACCTCCATCTATGGCCTGTATCCCATCCCTCTTTCTATCCACGCCAATCTGCGCTGGTTCTTTATCAACTAAGCTCAGGCTTTAAAGCTATTTTCAGGAGGTAGCTGTAATATAATTCTGGTTCGGAACGCATTTTGCATCTGTGTGTGAATATAATATTGGGAGGACCGATGAGAAAAATAATACTAAGCTTAAGTATATTGTGCATTAGCCTGCTAAGTGCAGCTACCCTGGAACGCTTTCAGGATACTGGAACTGGAATCAATGCACGATTTGAGAATTTACGCACTGCTCCTTTTCAGCGTGCCGAAATTTCTATAGATGATGGTGAGGATGAGTATCCTGATACACCGATGATCTCCCGGACTTTTGCCTTTCCTTATGAAAGCGCAGAGCTGGTAGTGAACCAAATGACCTGGCGAGTGTTTTCCAAACAGGGAGAATACCTTCAGTCTCGTTATGAGATTATGGATTCTGCCTTGCAGCTTTCACAGCCTTTCGTCTTTAGAGAGATGCGCGGGCTGACTCTCAGGATTCAAACTCAGGTGGAGACCGATACTGAGATTCTCACTCTGGACAACCTGGATTTTCAACTTCAGGGCTCAGGCGCTGCCGTTTTCCCTCAGAGCCTTTCTCCTGCGTTTATAGATGCATACCAGGCTCTGGCCGATAACTGGGAAAGCTCTTATTTGCGCAATCTGCCTGTAGCCAGACCCAAGATGCTGATTATCAGCCACCCCAATCTCGCTAATTATCAAACCGAATTTATCAAATGGAAACGCTCTTTGGGCTTTGATGTATTTGTGATCAACAGAGTAGATGCCGGAAGCAGCCTGCAGGAAATCCGCGATACTATCCGGAATCATTATTTAGAGCATAGATCTGATTATCTGCTGCTGCTGGGCGACACCGTGGGTCAATACAGCATCCCCACAAACTTTTATCCTTCTCCCGAATATGCGGAAAACGATGCCGATGATCATTATTATACCCTGCTTGTGGGTGATGATTATTTCCCTGAGATGTTAGTGGGACGTTTTTCTTTCAATGACATCATGGAATTCATCGTGATGGCTACCAAGACGGTACGTTATGAAAAAGAACCTTTTATGGGAGATAGTTCCTGGATGAAGCGTGGCCTGGCAATAGCCGGAAACTATGCAGAAGGCAATCTCAGACCTACTACGCCCGTGTGGATGAGCCGTTGGCTGCGTGAAAAGATGCTGGATTTTGGCTATGCTGAAGTTGATACAGTTTTTTATCCGCCCAGCTATCCGGGCACTCCATCCATTACCCAATCCATCAATCGGGGTGTGCAGTTCATTAGCTATCGGGGTTGGGGAGATGCCAACGGTTGGCACTATCCCAGCTTTCACATTCCGGATTTGGTAAATACTTACAACGGTGCCAAAATGCCCATAGTCTTCTCCATAGTATGTAATACCGGAGACTTTGCCAATACGGTAAATCCCTCCTTTGGCGAGGCCTGGATGCGGATGGGTACCGCAGCAAATCTGGGTGGTTGTGTGGGCTTTGTGGGACCTTCAGATTTGCATACCAAAACTCGTTACAACAACACCATTTCCAGCGGAGCTTACCGCTCGATATTTGATTATGGAGTCAGGGGTTTTGGCAGCTCTGTATTACAGGGGAAGATCGAGCTTTACAAGAATTATCCCAACGAGCAGGCTCCCGGCATGTATGTGCCCTTCTACTTCCATGTGTATAATATCCTCTCTGATCCTTCTTTGAACATGTGGATTTTGGAGCCCGGGGTGATACAGGAAAACATCATTGAAGGCGGGCTTACTTTTGCCCAATCCGATTCCCACATCCGCATCAATGCCCCGCATCTGGAAGGAGCTATAGTGTCCGGCAGCAAAGATGGTCTTACTTTTAGCTATTCCAAAGTAGTAAATGGTATT
Source organism: Candidatus Cloacimonadota bacterium (assembly GCA_023230795.1). GTDB lineage: Bacteria > Cloacimonadota > Cloacimonadia > Cloacimonadales > Cloacimonadaceae > UBA5456. The sequence goes on along the minus strand of JALNWR010000009.1, from coordinate 11,301 downwards.
GCGATCTTAAATATCGATCCGGAACAGGAAGGCGATCTCACCCTCACGGTATCCAAAGCAAACTGGGTACCTTTGGTGCGTACTCTCACTTTGAGTGATCAGAGCGGGATAGGAATAATGGGAAATACCGGAGCAGATCAACGCATCAATCCTGGCGAAACTTTAGAGTTCGGCATCACTGTGAAAAACTATTCTGGTGCATCTTATACCGGCATTTCCGGGACTATCCAGGATTATGAGAATCTTGAGATCACTGCGCTGAATTCAGATGAATTCGCACTTGAACCAGGTGCTACGCATACTCTTAACTTCCGGATTCAGGCAAATTACGATATCCATCCTGAGGATGTGATCAACCTGAGCTTTGTTACGCAGAATCCGGCCAGCACACATATCTTCCAGTTAAGCGGAGGTGGAGCACGTCTCGCAGTCTGGAATCACTCTGGTGCTCTGGATTTAAACCAGACTTCCACCATTACCTTTACCTGTGCAAATACCGGCACTGCTACCATGCTAAATGCTCAGGTGATCGCCGAGTCGCGCACAGAGGCCGCCACTATCCTGCCCACTCCCATCACAATAGGAGATATCGCTCCTGGAGAGGATATCAATTTTGACGTAAATATCAGCCTCTTGCCAGATGTCTGGGATGGCAGGTCTATTCCGCTTAGCTTTGAATTTAGCGATGCCAACGACTACCAGTGGAAATCCTTCTATGCCGTTACCGCAGGAAATCCTGAAAGCAACGATCCCACCGGCCCCTGTGAATACGGCTATTTTGCCTATGATGACAGCGACGTGGATTATGCCATGGCGCCTGTATATGATTGGCTTGAGCTGGATCCGGACCTGGGTGGTCCCGGCAATCTCTGGTTGATCATGGATGATGGAGTAAAGCAGGTTCCCTTGCCTTTTACATTCAGATTCTATGGTCAGGATTATGATTCTTTAACCATTAGTTCCAATGGTTGGGCTTCATTTATCCATACCGATGAGAGCTATTTCAATAACCATTATATCCCTGCAGCACTTGGCCCTTATGCCATGATCGCAGGATATTGGGACGACCTCAAAGGTAAGAAGATTGGCGTGACAGACGAAGGTAACGATATCTTTGCCGATATGCGTATACTCTACTGGCATGATGCGGCAAATAACCGCTATATCGTCCAATACAATGAAGCCTACAATCAATATACCATCCAGGCAGGTGAAGATGCCTCGCTGGAGAAATTCCAGATCATCCTCTATCCCAAGGATAATGATGATGGCGACATCGTGCTCCAATATCACACTGTGGATAACCCTGCTACCACAGGAAATTATTGCACAGTAGGTTTAGAAGATCATCGCCAGCTCTCCGGCCTGACCTATACCTATGGAAATCACTATCCGCCCACAGCCTCAGTCTTGGAGGCCGGACGCACCATCCGCTTCACCACTACCGCTCCGGATAGCTATGTGAGCAGTGAAGATGCAGTAGCCTCTGTGCCGCTGAGCAATCTTCGCAATTACCCCAATCCTTTCAACCCCAGCACTACCATCGCTTTTGATAGTAAAGCTGCTACCACTGTCGCCCTGCATATCTATAACATGAAGGGACAGCTGGTGCGGGAATTGCACAAAGGGAAAATTCCTTCCGGCAGCAATAGCTTCATCTGGGATGGCACTGATAACTCCGGAAAGAATGTAGCCACCGGACTCTATCTCTACCGTCTGCAAACTCCATCCGCAAGCTATACCCGCAAAATGCTGCTGATGAAATAAATATATACACCAATATCAAGGGGAGCTTTATATACGAAGCTCCCCTTTGCTATAATGCGCTTGCGTATCCGCTGCCTTGAATATCGCCTTGCTGCACTGCTATTCACCGCACTGGGCAGACCCTTGGCACCCCTGTCTTCGATCCGGTTTACTCACGCCTTGGACTCGAGATAAGTCAGATATTCGAGTTATCTCGAGTCCAAGACGAATTAAAATCAAGTTTGGGATAAGAGGAGGCCTAAGGGATCAAGCCCCTTGACACATATCGGGCTTTTTGCCATTTGTTCTCTACTGTCTATATTAACAGAAATCTCTTTTGCACCTAAGGATAATAAATGCATAGAAAATATTTAGTAGTAACGTTGCTGCTCGTGCTGATGCTCATTATCAGCTCCTGCGGAGAAAACCAAAAACTGACTCCTCCCATAGATGATGATCTTGCGCTTCTTTTCGGCACGGACACCACTCTGGACCTAATCACCTGGAATCTGAAGACCTTTCCTCTGAATGTAAATACGGTTAATCTCCTCAGTGAGATCATACCGCAGATCGAGGCTGATGTCTTTGCCTTTCAGGAGATAATGGATTACGCCCAGTTTCAGGCTCTGGCAGAAATGATGCCGCATTATCAAGCCTGGGTGTACAATGCCACCTCCTCATACCGATTGGCCTATATCTACGATACCCGCACGGTGACGGTCAATGACGAATATACCATATTCAATGGAGAGTCCAATCCCTTCCCCCGCCCTCCCTATGTCCTGGATATTACTTTTGCAAATCAAGATTACATCATCATAAACAACCATTTCAAGGCCTTGGGGGATAACTACATCGATGAAGAAGACCCCTGGGATGAAGAACTGCGCCGCCTTTTGGCCAGCACCAAGCTGGAGCAATATATCCGCGAGAACCTGGGCAATAAACGGGTTATTTTGCTGGGCGATCTGAACGACCAGATTCAGGAGCCTGAGGAGACAAACGTATTTATGCCCTTCCTCAATCGTCCTGATGAATACTATTTCACCACGATGCCCATCGCACAAAACCCTACTCCAAATACGGTTTCCTACCCTTCTTACAATAGTATGATAGATCACATCCTGATCACCGATGAGCTCTTTGAAGATTTTAGCGCGGCTGGAGACTTCTGCCGTGTAATCAGAGTGGAAAGCCATGTGGGAGGTCTTTCGGCTTATTATGATTTGATCTCGGATCATCGCCCGGTGGGAGTGCGTTTGCAGGCGTATTAGCTTATGTAAATCCAAGTCCTTCTGTCTGTATTAGAAAACTTCCGCTTTGCTGGATTGCAAGCGTCTCGTTTGCAAAGCACGGGACTTGCTCACTTTTCATATCAGCCTTTTTTCAAAGCCCATAACTTCTTCCCATTGCTTTGGCTCTATTACAAAAGGAAATGTATGCTGCCAAGCGTAAATAGCTCGCATAAGCTACTTTATATGCCTTGTCCAAGAAGCAGATATCTGAAAAAAGCAGAATATATCTTGACAGTAATATAAGCGAGTAAATAATGGAATTAACTATAGTATGGGAGTTGTAATGAAACGCGTAGGATTATTAATAATATTTGTTTTGTTTTTAACCAGCAAGTTCCTGGCATATCCGCAACCACTTGGCCGGATTGATAGCTCGCAAACAAGCTCTATGGAGTTTAGCGCTTTAGGGATCATGGGTGGCAAGCTATATCTCGCTGACGAAGTGAAAAACGAGATATTGATTTACGATATAGACGAGGAGCTTTGGCAGACAACGGGCATCAAGATATCCTCCAAGAGCGTGATTCAGGATATATATGTAGATGAAGGGCAGATCCATTTATTTGACTCAAAGAAAAAAGCTATATTTAGCTACGATTTTCAGGGGAAGCTGGTAAACAGGATTACGACCAAAGGTGTAAGGGATTTACATTTGAAAAAGCCTTCCCGCCTTTTAGTAAACTATCAGAGCTGTTTTTATATAATGGATTCCCGAAAGCTGTATGCCCTAACCAAGGAAGGCATGCTGACAGCTACTGCAGATTTGGAAAATCCCGTATCTATGAGCCTGGGAAAAGATCAGCTGATAAGGGTATTGCAGCATACAAAGAAAGGGAGCCAATTAAGTATATATGACCTGAATCTCGTGCGCATATCCAGAACCGACATTCCAAACCCATCAGGCAAGGCAAACTACATCATAGATATGGCAGTGAATCGATGGGGTGAGCTTCATGTGATAAATGGTTATCCGGTAAACATCGATAAGCTGGGGACAGATGCAAAGCAAATGCCCGGATCTTTCTTTGGCTCTTTGAATAAACGTAAAGCCATTGGCAATTTTCAAAAGCCATCCCTGATAAAATCCGGCTATGCTGATGGCGCTTCTATAATCGCAATATACGATAGCAAACAGCGAGCGATTCATCTGTTCAAAGATACGGAGCATAATGCAAATCAATTGCTTGTATGCCCTACTTATACCATTCGGCATGAGCTAAAAAAGAGTAAGCTGCCCTTGTCCCAAGACTTTTTGCCGACAGAGCACAGTATATACATGATATGCGATGTCTTAATGCCAGATTCCAAACACAAAGCAAAACCCAGGCCAGCCGTTGTGTGCCGTGATAGGGAGGGCAATGATCGCTTTGCAATCTACCTGCAGCAGCAGAAGAAGGAGATAAGAAGTTTTAGCGCTTTGGCTTTATCCGATGACAGACTCTTTGTATTGGATAATAAAGCCAATATGGTTCACATCTATGGGGCAGATGATGGGATATACATAGACAGTTTTGGAGAGAAGGGTTTTCAGGAAGGGTATCTGAATGACCCAGGCAGCATTGCAGCAGGAGCGGATGAATTGATCTATGTGGCTGATACTAAGAACCGCAGGATTTCGGTATTTAATAAGCAGGGTATATATATAAAGAAAATAGTCTTAGGAAAGGACCGCAAAAAGCCTGTTCTGCTCCGCAGCTATGGACAGGACATATTCTGCCTTACCGGGGATTCTTGCATTTTCAAGATTCCAATCAATGAAAGCGGAAAAGCCCAGCAGCATATTTCTGCTAAATCCATCAGCAGCTTTGATCTTCTATCTTCTGACAAAGTAGCATATATAGATAACAAAACACAGAAACTCATGATTTACAACGGAAAGGTGAAAGAACGAGAATTCTTTGCCAAGAGTAACAAAGCTTATTTCCCGCATTTCAAAAGCATCTACCTGATTCGATATGATGAAGTGAATCAGCAGCTTGTGATCATGGACAGGGCTGCAGAAGGCACTAGGTTGCTAAGGTTTTATGCAGCTCTGGATAAAAGCCAGATAATAAACATGTGCCTGAGCTAGAGCTTGCAAACCGTGCTAAGCTGGAAGGCACTTCCGGGAATAAGCAATTGGATAGTTCAGGCTACAGATGCTGATGGCTCCACTGAGCATAACGTATCCGAGCCAAGATATCTAGTGATAGATCCCATGGATTCGGTGATCAGCTATACAGTGTGTCCTGTGGCAGCAGATGGTAAGCGTGGGATAGTTAGCGATACGGTGGAGGATTATTTCTCGTATGCAAGGCATTTGCATGTTCAGGGTCAATATGTACAAGCTGTTGAAGCACTGCGAAGCGCCAAGGGAAGCATTCTTGATCCCAAAATAGACCTGGAAATAGTAAAGAACTATGTATGTCAGGCTCAGGTACATGAGGATGCTGAGAATCATACCCTGGCACTTGATTATCTGCGTCAGGCTGCATCAATAAGGGGTACCTCCACAGAGATTGCCCTGAAAGCAGTGCATATCTATAAGATTAGCAAAGACTATTTGAGAGGTATCAAATATCTTGAGGGAGTAAATTACGAGGAAGATCAAAGCCTGATCAGCGAGTACATTACTCTGCAATATCTGAATGAAGCATTTGCCACCGTGATCGATAAGGCAAATTTGTATGTGCAGAAGTATGGAAGTGATGTGATTGTGCTGCGCTACCTGGCTACGGCTCATGAGGAAATGGAGGAATTCAGCCATGCTTTGAGCGGTTTTCAGAGATTAGCAAGTATTGAACCCAGCTTTGAAAACGATCTCAAAATAGGTGAGTTGCAGATAAAAACCGGAAGGCTTAAAGCTGCGGAACTTCATTTGCAACAGATGCTTACCCGCTATTCTCATGAGAAGCTTGATCTGGTTTACTTCCTGCTGGGAGAATGTGGTATGCTGTCCGAAAACTATGGCATTGCTATTGATCATTATCTTAGTGCCATCAGATTAGATAATTCAATAGCAAAGTATCACTACGGTTTGGGAGCTGCATATATGCAGAACAACAAGCCAGGAGAATCTTTAAATAGCTTCAAAAAAGCGTATGAACTTAGCCCTACCAATGCTCACTACAGTTTTGCTTATGGCAGGGCTCTGAAACGCCAGGGCGACATAGAGTCCGCTTTATCTGTTCTGGAGTCTGCACAGGATTATGTGGCCAGAAATGCCACCGCAGTGGAGCATCACCTGCTTTATGCGAATCTATTAAGTAGCATGAGCAGATACGAGGATGCACTTCGGGAGATATCGGTAGCCCGTTCTTATCAACCGGATGATCCTGAGATTGAAAACAGATATTTAACTGCCAAGGCGGCCCTACAAACACAAAATCTTACTCGCGAGGTAATCGAATTTCGCTCTGTACAGCTTAATCGGATATTTCCATCTCTGAATAAGTATTATGAAACCAATCCCATAGGCCAGATCACTCTGTATAACACCAGCAATACCACCATCACAGATCTGGAGATTTCGGTATTTATTCACGAAGTAAGCAGCAGAATGAATACCATTTTAGTACCTACTTTGATAGCAAAACAGGAAGAGGTGGTGCCAATTCCTGCCAGTTTCAATGATCGCTTGTTTGACCGTCCGCGTATAGTGCCGGTTGACATCAACCTGAAATTTGTGCATGAAGGAACGCAGCACAACCCCAGTTTGCGTAACCAAACGGTGGAGATACTTTCAAACAAGGCTATGGATTGGCAAAAACGTCGCAGCATCGCCAGCTTTGTAAATCCACAGGATAATAATCTGTCTTACTTTGTCAAACAAAACATCGTACAAACCTTCAGAAATGAGCAGAGCACTATCCTGAACCGAAATCTGATTCTTGCCTTGCAAGCTTACAGTTTCTACAGGGCAAATGGCGTCACTTTTTCCAGCGATTCCAGCATCTCAAACCTGGATACTTCTCAGCTTGATGAGGTTCAATTTCCTTTCCAGCTTCTGGAAACGAAAGCCGGCGATTGCGAGGATTTGCTGGTATTGATGGCTGGAACTTTGGAATCTATCGGTACGCAGACTGCGCTTATCGACATTCCTGGGCATGTGATGCTGGCTGTAAAAGTAGATATGTCTGCTGCAGAGATTACCAAAAATGGCTTGAATCCAGATTATTTTATTGAAAGACATGCTACACATTGGCTTCCTCTGGAAACTACTCTGATAGGCAAGGATGATTTTGTAACCAGCTGGCTTACTGCTATTCGCCACTATAAGCAAAAAGTGGAAAGTGGCCTGATGCCTGAGATCATCGAATTTGCTGATGCCCAAAAATTGTATCCGCCCAGCTCTTTTACAAAAGCTATCAATAATAAAGCTTATCAAAATATAAGCGATGCCAAATCTCTGTATCAAAAAGACCTGGCTAAGATACTAAAGATGACTGAGATAAATCAGGAAATGGATTTTCGCGCTGCACTCGAGAGATATCCCCAAAATGTCTCAGTAAAATTTCAATATGCTATATGGTGCGTAAAGATGAATTACTTTGATAAGGCAGAGAGATTGCTGCTGGAAATACAAACACAAGACCCGCGTCATTTTAACGCCATTCTCAATCTGGGAAACATCTACGCTAAAACCTCCAGATACGAGCTGGCCAGAAAGCAATATCTCTTTGCACTTGAGAAAACTACAACTCAGAAAGACCAGGTATATCGCAATCTCTGCCTTTTGGAATACAGGGATATGAACCGCGCAAAAGCGATGGAGTATTTCCTTTTGTTGAGCGATAAAGACATCATCAAACAAGTGGATATGCAAATCTATGCAGACCTTATGGAGCAAGGAGAATAATATGAAGAGGCTTATGCTAATATCAGTATTCATGTTGTTGATTAGCCTGGCGTTTGCCCAGGAATTAGGTACGATACGCTTTGTTATCGGCACAGTGGAATACCAAAAGCACCAGAACCAAGCGTTTAAACCCGTACTCAAGGATATGCCGGTACAGCTGGAGTGGAATATAAAAACAGCTCTTGCGGCTTCAGCAGAGATTCTTTGGAATGACGGTTCGGTAACCGTTGTGGAGCAGAACCAAAATCTCAGCATTCGTGATCTGTATGAAGACGCTACCGCCAAAGCAAGCTGGAGAAACAAGCTCAAACGTAAGATCGGTAATCTCAGGCTTACCAAAGATTCAGAGTCCAGCACTGTAGCGGGAATTCGCAGAAGCGAGGCTGAAGCAGAGGAAAAAGCCGATCTGTATTGGGGGTTTGAGGAATTGGTTGATCTTGGGGTGGCCATCGCAAAGTATGAAGAGGAAAAGCATGAGGAAGCCATTCCACTGCTGCTAAAAGTGATAGAGCAAGACCCTCTGCAGAAAGATGCTGAAATCAGCCATGTTGTTTTGATTCTTATTTACGATCAGCTTGGCAATATCTCCGATAGAGACAGGCAGGTAGAAATCCTGAAGACAGACTTCCCCTCCAGCCAGTTTTTAAAAGACCTGCCTCAGCCCTGATGTCATCAAGGCTTCGCAGACCTCTTATCGTTCTGGCTGTGATACTATGCTCCGCTCTGTTGCATTATCTGCCGGTATCGCGCCCGCTTTTGAGAATCTTGCAGCTCGGAGTCTATGATCTTTTGCTGGATTTTCACAATGCATTTTCCGGGCGAGACGATGACCCGATTTTTGATGAAATCTGCATAGTAGATATCGACGAACAGAGCATAGCTGCCCTGGGGCAACATTCCTCCTGGCCCAGCCTCTATTTTGCCGATCTGGTAGATAGCCTGGCCAATGATAACCCGATTTTGATAGCCATCGACGACTTTTTCACCGAGTCGGACAGCATCAACGATTTCGGGCAGCAGCGCCTGGCTGAGCATCTTGAGGCCAAGGGTTATCAGCCGCGTGATCTATTTCAGCACTATACCAGCGATGCGGAATTTGCCAGGGCGCTTAAAGATGCTGGCAACGTTTACCTGGCCATGTTCAATAGCTCTGTCGGGACATCGGATAAGCCCTATCTGCCACCCAACCTGAAAGCCTGGGATCTGTTACCCAAACAGGCAATACAATTGCAGTATCCCAAAGCTCCCATTCCCTTGCTGGCCGAATCTGCCTATGGAGTTGGCTTTGCACAAATCAAGCCCGATCTCACTGGTAAGATTCACGACTATCCTCTTTTTATGCACTACGAAGATAATTACTATGCCAATTTTGGCTTTCAGGCCTGTCTCGACCTTCTGGGCGTAGATGAGATTGTGCAGGAAAAGGACCTCTTTCTAAAAGGCGGGGGAGAGCAGATAATGCGCCTGCCACTCTCGGATGAAGGCTTATTGTTTATAAATTACTATGGCAGAGCCGGACGTTTTCGTCGTATTTCTTTTTCAGACATCTTGCTGGGAAATCTTGCCCATGGCTATTTTGAAGATAGGATAGTATTGATAGGCTCTTCCGCCTCAGGTTTGGGGGATATTAAGACCACCCCTTTGGGTGCTGATTTTCCGGGAGTAGAATTGCATGCCACCATAATGCAAAACATCCTGAGCGAAGACTTTATCCAGTGGTTGCCGAAATGGCAAAGCTGGTTGATCTGCCTGCTGCTGTTGAGTGGTATGTCCCTAATCATGCGGTATCTCAAGCCTCTATATACCATTATAGTGTTCCTGATAGCATCCGCTTTTTTGCTAATGGCCTTTTACCTGTCGTTTGCATGGGCAAGTCTGGGCATGGATTACAGTGTTTTCCTTTTTACCTGGATTCTGGGCTATCTGGCGATACTGATCAATGAATCGCAATTGCTTCTGGGTGAAAAAAAGAAGGTGCGCAATGCCTTTGAACACTATGTTCCCAAAGCAGTTATAGCTCAAATCATGAAAACGAATGATCCTTTGAAGATAGGGGGTGTGCCAAAACATGCCAGCATCCTGTTCACTGATATCCGCAATTTCAGCAGCATCTGCGAGAAGTCTTCTCCAGAGGAAATTAGCGCTTTATTGCACGAATACTACAATCGCAGCACCAAAATCATAACGGATAATCATGGTACTTTAGATAAATACATCGGAGACGCCATCCTGGCCTTATTCAACGTTCCTATACCAATTCCTGATTACCCGATTGATGCCTGCAGAGCGGCCTTGGGTATAGTAAAAGCATCTCTTGCCATGCATAAGGATTTTGCGGATCATCCTATCCTGAGCGAGTTTGCGATCGGGGTAGGAATAGCTACCGGAGAGATTATAGCCGGAAACTTTGGTTCAGATGAGATCTTCAATTACACCGGTATCGGCGATAAAATGAATCTGGCATCTCGCATCGAAGGTTTGAATAAAGTATATCAGACCAGTATAATCATCGAAAGCGTAACCTATAATGCTGTGTCTGATCACTTCCTCTCCCGCTGGCTGGATCGAGTATGTGTAAAAGGGAAAAGAGAAAAAGTGGATATCTATGAAGTCATTTGTCCTCTGTCTGAAGCCACAGAAAACCAAAAGTACTTCTGCCGGCTCTACGAGCAAGGCTTGCAGGCTATGATAAACGGCAGGCCCGAAAAAGCTAAAGCCAGCTTCAGCCAATGTCAGAAACTATTTCCGCAGGATTATGTTTGCCAATTGATGCTCAGTCGTCTGCCTGAGATAGATTGGGATAGCTGGGAGGGAGTGTTTTATTATGATAATAAATGAAGCATAGACTAAGAATTTGCTTGTTCTTGTCATTTTTTCCAAAAACCCAGCTTGATGTCTTTGCAAAATCAAGCACGAAGTCATTTTGAAGCTAAGTCCGCGCCTTTGCTTTGGACTTGCAGCTAACTCGCTTTTAACTCGAGTTGACTCGAATCCTCGAGTGGACTCGAGTTAAAACCAAGTTAAAATCAAATTCAAGGCATAGGCAATAGTAGTGAATTTCCGGTTAGATTTGGGATTCTGCAGGCTGGCAACAGGGCTCCAAGCTCCGCGCTTTGCAGTAAAAACAAGGTTTCGTGGCTCCTTTATTCACAAAATGATATTTATTTTACTACCATGATACATATGCAACATAGGGACTTAGGGAGATCACGCCTGAATTTAGAGAACAAATACCGAAAATATGTGTTGACAAAAATAGCCCTTCTGAGAATATGAAAAAACCTGCTCGGCAATGAGCGGGACAAAATTGTTCTTTAACAAGTTTATAGAGTGCTATAGAGAAAAAGTGATAAGAAGCTCTTGTCAGTTCAATCATTTAATTATGATGGAGAGTTTGATCCTGGCTCAGGACGAACGCTGGCG
>JALNWR010000008.1 GCA_023230795.1 Candidatus Cloacimonadota bacterium | reverse complement strand
TGTATGACGCAGGGCATCAATGTTTCCCAGAGCCCAGATGATATCTCGTGCTGCCGCAATTGGTATCTGAAAACGCCGGAGTACCTTATGCTGTAGATGAATGCTGCCCCCGATCTCTTTTCCCGGTGCAATGCCGGAAAGAAGCAAAGCCCATCTCAGGTAAAGCCGAGGTTCATAATTTGCGACCAGCTCCAACAGACGCTGAATACCCAATTTGTGGTATTCTGATGTGAAACCTTCCGTAGGCGAGAACAGCTCCGGCAAAATTTGTTTGAGTATCCCGCTTTTCAGGAGAATATCCAGGCCGTAGCTAATATCTTTGACCTCCAATATCTTGTTCAGTTCCGCAGCTATCCGTTTATAGGGAAGGGTATCCAGCATAGTGACAAGCTCTGAAAGCGCCGCTTGCGTTCGACCCTCTATCCGAAACCCTAATTGGATGGACAAGCGGACTGCCCGCATGATTCTCAGCGGATCATCCCGCAAGGTTTGCGTGGGCTCGCCAACGCAACGGATCAGGCGGTTTTGGATGTCCGCTTTTCCCCGTTCGCAAAGGTCTAAGATTTCCCCGGTCTCTACAGACATCAATAGCGCGTTGACAGTAAAATCTCGGCGCAGGATGTCGTCTCGCAAACCGGAAGGGATATTGCCGGAAGGCTTTGTTTTATTCTGATGAAAATCAGTCACTGCTGTTATAATCTCCAGCTTCATCCCATTGTACTTGAGCATGGCGGCGTTATATGAACCATATACGACAGGATTAGCCACTCCCCAAACTCCAGCCAGATACTGTGCCAGACGCAATCCGCCATCCTCCAGCAGTACGCAGATATCCACATCACTGCAATTCTTTACCAACAGATGATCGCGCACGCAGCCGCCGGCAAAGTAAACCCTACCGGAATAGATTGTATCCCGCATCGCATCCCGGAGGTAACAACGCAATTCTTCCAAGCCCATACTGATGTCTTTAACCATTTACAAACCGGTAATCCTGATTATTAACTATGTACCCAGGTTCATGTTGTCCGGGTGGGAGGCTTCAGGATCTTTCTGTCCTTGTATTCGTTGGGATGTCCTATCTTCATATAGCGCGTCTTTTCGTTTTTAGGCTTATGGGCAAAATCCAGCATAGTCTTTAGTTCTTTTAAGCGCTCCAGTTGCCAGGGATTGTCGATCTGGATCTTGAGTTCATTCTTCAACAGATCTGTAAAGGCAGAGATGAATAAGCTTTCATCTGCATCTGTAATTCCCAAAGAAGCCAGGTCAGAATAGCGCTTGCTGCGATTTATCAGTTGCAACTTTGCTCGCAAATGCACAGTTCCCAAACCAAGGGGTTTGGCCATTCCCAGCTTATGACAGCAGCCTTCCGGCAAATTGATTACAAAGAGCAATGCCCCCAATTCTGCTTCGCTGAGGTTCATAAAGCGGATTCTTCCCTTGAAGGTAGAGCCTTTATCCAAGGGGTGAATTTTGGTATACTGCTTTTTGGCCTTGTTTACATCCGCAGTATTAGCTATCCAGGCATCATGATCCCGATCATGATCCCGATGCCAATAGAATTTGTTTCCTGCCAAACGAGCACCCGGTGAATCGTAGTTTCTTATGCCTGTACGATTATTATTATTCCTCCCCGCCGGCTTGATATCTTTTACATCTTGGGCAATATAGTGCTGAAAAGAATTGGGCTTCGGTCCGGAAAGAATCCTGGGGTATTGCGCCTCTGCCATTTCCACAGCTTTATCACATATGGCATCTTCGACGAATACGCGTCCAGGACGAATCGGGGTGCCCTTGATCAAGCCGAAAACACTCTCTGCAAGATCGAGATCATCGACTTTATGTGCTTCAGGTCTGAGGTCGCCAATGGAGTTGTTGTAAACCATACGAAAAAGACCTGTGTGTCCAAATGCCATTACTTCGCCCTTATTCATGATGTAGAAGCAGGGGCATCCTTCTTTTGCTTGCTTTGTGAACTTTAGCAAGTTTGTGCCCTTTCGGTTCACATCCTTTTTATAGTCCTGAATCAGATCTTCGGGAACTTCATAGCTATTGGTGCTGGGTTCAGAAATCACCCAATGCATATGCTTGCCTATGTTTCTACTGGGAATCCAACCGGATAATACCAGAAAACCTCTCTGGTATCCTGCTGGGGCAGGATGCTGCATGGGCAGAATATCCGAGACCTTGCTATATCTCATATCCACAGAATGCTCCTTGTGGACAATTTCAGGGTCGGGTTTGAAAAGAACCTCGATAAAGGGAGTTTTCTTGATAAAATCCAGATAGTATTTGTTGGTCCCACGCTTGTTGGGTGAAGACATACTCTCACGAATTATTCTGTTTTTCAGTACCAAATCTTCTTCCACGCGGTGATAAGAAACAGCTTCCTTAATGAAATAGTGATTGCCTCTTTTACTCAAATAGCCGGCGCTCACCTTGGGATAGTAGGTCTTGCCTACACTTTCCATCATCCATTCGACATATTGATTTCTGTATTCTAAAGATGTATCTGCAAATGACCGATAATAAAGCTTGTGATCATCTATGTAGGTCATCTTGGAATAAGTGGCTACTTCGAAAAGGGTCCGTAGCATTCCTCTCAAGGAAGATCCGGGGATGCGGTATGCAGCATGGGCAGGGCGGTAGAAGCCACTCAGACTAAGCTTGTAGTCGAGCTCTTCATCCTTATTGCCTTTTCGGGCAAGTTCCTCAAGCTTTTGCATCTCTTCAGCGGTATAGCTTTGGCGGATATACAAAGGTGTTTTGGCAGTAATCTCCAGATTGAGATAGCCATCATAGCCTTTTTGCTGATCAAAATCTGGCAGGTCTTCAGCTTTAACGGTGATAACCTGACAGTTTAGTGGGATAAAGTTATATGGAGCAATGGCACCAGCCAGATCCGGCTGTCGATCTCCAGTATAGCCTCCCCGGTCAGAACTGCGATTTGTAGGCTTGGCATAGGTCGAGGCAGGAGAGGCAGGTGGCTTGATGTTCTCTTCTCCGATCTGCAGCTGCGTTATCCTTCCACCTTCAAGCTGATATGACACTTCGTGAGTACCCTCTGGAAGTGCCATCAAAATTGACGATTGTGTGTAAACTCCTTCTGTTAGCCACATTTCTTTTTGGTCTTCACGAGTTAGATTGAGTATCAGACTTTTCTTCTTTTCATTCTTTTTAATGTTTAGAGTTCCCTTTTGCATTATTCCTCCTCACTGTGCTGTTTGATAGACACAAAGCGGTGATCGTTGTAGCTAAGCTGTCCATTGTCCCATTCTTCCAGATAGTTTCGGGTAAACACCAGAAGTCTGGATTTTGATAAATCATGTTTGATCCAGGATGCGGGGACATTCAATTCGAAGCCACGGTCTTCTCTGATAGTCAGATACTGATCTTTACGGCCGGAAACGTAGCTGCCGGTCAGGATTTGTGCGGCATCCTTACAAAAAGCAGATGCTCCCGCCCCATCGCTCCTGTATCTACCACGAAGGGTAGCAGAAGCCACTCCGGTGAGAGGATCATGGGATCTGTACAAGTACAATTCAGCATCAGACGAAAATATCCTGATGCTATCTATATCGTCAAAGTTCAAGGAATCCTGTTGCAAGTGGAAGCCATTGTGGTAAGTACCAAAGGCTATGCGCGGAATAAGATAAGCGAGGACCTGATACTGGGTGTCTTGGGTTAATAGAGCTTCGATAGCCGCAAGGCTGTCTATGCCTTCCACTACTTTACTCTGGGTAGATATCTGATATACACTTTTCATTTTAGACTCCTGTTTGCCTAAAGATTGCCAGTCTTTTACGAATGGCGTCCAAGTCACTCTTTTGCAAGAGAGCATCCACATATGACTCAAGCTGCTGCTGGCTTGCCATCTCTTCAATGCTGTTAATACTCACGGGATCGTGCTCTTCATCGGTGATACCGGCTTTGAGACCGAGAAGGGTGCCTCTGCCGATATTCTTTTCTCCACCAATGGCTAAATCCCCAGTATAAAGGTCTTTCAACAAAAGCAGCAGCAAGCCCTTTTGCGAAGGCAGAGGATCTTGGAGGCAGAGATTTAGACCACTTATATTTGCAGAATTCCCGTCTTTGGGGAAAACGGGCATGGAATCGAAGAGCGCTCCTTCTATGGTACCGCCGGTAAAGCGATCGATGCAAACCCGATTTTGAACTTCACCTACCACATCGTCTATAGTAAGTTCATCTACTTGCAAAGAGGAAGGTATGCTGTAGCGTTTCCCGCTGGTCTTGGCATTCCCAAATATGGAATCCAGGAAGTCCTGAACTTCATCGCCCTGATCCCAAATGGTATTCATGATTCTATGGGCCCTGGCTCTCAACGCACCTCGCAGTGAGGTGGCAGGAAGCACGTATTTTCCTGCAGATTGAATATGCGATGCGTCCGGACCAAAGGCATTTTTGGGATAGCTGCGAACGATTAACGAATGGGGAATACGAAAATCTGCCTTGATCACGAATTGTGTATTTGGCAGTTTCCTCGGCTTGTAGTTTCCCAGCTTGTCCTCGCTTGAGCTGCGGATAAGATATGCTGCAAGATCGGCTGTGATATCGAAATCATATTCGTACAGATGAATATCTTGGGCTATAAGCTTACCAAAGCCGGAACTCCTTTTTCCTCCGACATACAAGGCATCATCGAAAACCGTGAGGCATTTGGCTACTATCTCTTTAGCTTCTTCTTCTCTCGATTCACTATTTACGACAAACTCAAGCTTGAAATCAAAACTGAGTCCGGGCTCTACCACTTGATAGTCAAATTTAGCTTTGTCTTCTACTACTCCAGTGGCCTTATCAATCCGGATGCCGTCCCGAATCACACATGAGCTGCTTGTTTGGGTGGGATACAAATCGTCGCAGATCAAATATGATTGATTGAGGGGCATATTATTTTCATAGGATAGCCCCAGATAGCCATTGTGTTTACCGTCATTTATCAGCCTGCTAAGTACTCCCATAAACGATGTGGCAGGAATAAAGGCACGACCATCCGAATCTAACAATACATCTCTATCGCACAAATCGGCCTTGCCGCTGCCAATCAACATGGGGCTGATGAGATTGAGACTGCCGCACAGAACTATTCTACCGTTTTTCATCTTTTCCCCCCTGGGGTTTGAGTTTTCTTCTTATACTCAGAAACAAAGTCTTCAGGAAGATCGCCTTCCAATAATCTGTAGGACGCTCTTTTATGCCTGTTTCTGTTATTAAATTCTTGAGCTTTTTAGTCTTGCCCAGACTCAACATCCGGCTGTTTGCCAGCATTGTATCTATTTCTTTGTCGATACCATCAAGATACTCTTTCAGATTCTTATCCCCCATGTGTATCTTATTTAGTTTCTCAACAGACAGCTTTCGCAGTTCGG
This sequence comes from Candidatus Cloacimonadota bacterium, assembly GCA_023230795.1. Lineage (GTDB taxonomy): Bacteria > Cloacimonadota > Cloacimonadia > Cloacimonadales > Cloacimonadaceae > UBA5456. The sequence continues at coordinate 18,817 of JALNWR010000008.1, read as the reverse complement.
CAAAGCTCTCGCTGAATGATCCGGCTGCAGCGAAAGATTCCAGCCTACCAATCAAGCTCTTGCTAAGGCTTCTTGCATCCATTACATTGGCTATCTCGCTTGCTTTGTTTGAGAGATAGGTTTCCACAGTAAGCTCATAGCAGTTTTGTGCTATAGTCCTGATGATCGGAGGTGCTTGAGTAGTAGGCTCGGACACCTGCGCACTGCTCTTGGTTAAGAGGCTCATGCTGTAAGGATGGTTTTCCTCAAAGCTAATATGGCCGAAGCCTTCATGACACCGCTCCCCTAAGCCGTTTTGGGCAAAAAGCTTATAATTGGAAGGTAGATATTTTAGCAAAAAACAAGATCCCGCTTTAAACGCCAATTCACTGGGTTTCTTAGCTTTATGTGCGTTTACAACGGTTTCCACCTTGTATAGGTCTATAGCAGAGCTGAGAATCTCCACCCCCAATAATCTCTCTAAATCGGCAGTGTCTGTACTGCTTTTCCCATAGGTGTTTTTAACTATCGTATCTGAGAGCAAGATCATCAGGGGCTGCTCCAGACTATCGGAATCTATTATCTGGTAATCCTTCAGGCTACACTCCATAAGCCGGCATTTCCCATATTGGGAAGTTTTAGATTTGCCAAGCCTTAAGTCCGGATCGCTTTCCAACAGCTCTTTTATTACCATCAAATCATCACTTGAGCCCATGATCTTGCCGCAGAACATCTGTTCTGAAGAAAGGGCTTCATAATTGAACACCACCCCTTCTTTTGATATTCCTTTTTGATAATCACGCTCGTGGTGGAAAAAGATTTCTTTAGCCGGCTGATGCAAGGCTACATAATCTTCCTTAATGTAGGCAAAAGAACTCACCGCTTTGTAATCTGGCTTTATCTCGTCTGTGGCAAATACATTGATAAAGTCTTTCGATTCTATTTTACTCCTTAGGATGTTCAAGGGGCAAGGATAATAGCAGTCTGCATCTTTAAAGGGGTAGAGATTGTGAAATCTCAAACCCCCGCGTAAAAACAGACGTGAGAAATCGACCGTTTTCCCTTTACTCTTTATATATCTGTTGGCCAAAAGGCCCAGCAGGGAAGTTCCCGGCACGAAAGACAAAGTTTGCGTAAGCGTGCTGTCTCCGGATTGAGCCGAGAACAGAACTGGCGATTTTAGTTCAATCTTAATGTTTAATGTTTGCATTTTTCCTCCAATTTGCCGGCCAGAGCCAATGTGAGGGACAGTCCTTCGTTATCAAAGAGCTCCAGCTTAATCTTCCCAAATCCCCGATTGCGCTTTGAACCTATGCGGTCTACAAAGAGACAAATCGCGGCCAGAAAATCCCCTGCTTCTTCGGTATCATCTTGCAGAGCAATTGTACCTTCAAAGGAAAAGCCCTTCCTTAGGATGCGGCTGGAGCGGAGAGAATGCTGCTTGGCCGTTTTAGTCTTCGGATCAATAGCCGTATGCGACCTTAGGTCTGTGAAAACATCTACAGTAGAGGCTTGGTTTATGCCATAGTTATATTTATCGGCAAGATAGTCCAACCAAGCGGTAACCTCATCAATTTCCGGCAAGACCAGATTCTCGAAGATGATAGGCGGCTCTGGATCGTTGCTACCTATCCGGCCATAAGTATCCAAGACAACCCTCTCGTTCAAGTTCAGTATTTCTTTAAACCCTTCAGCTTGCATCAAGTCTTCCGCAGCGTTGCGAAACAGACCCTTAATCCTTTTTGCAGGAATATATGGCAGGCCTCTATCATCAAATACTATGTCGCTATCGATTATCGTGCCAAATGATTGTGCTGATCCGATAATAGTATCTGAAAGTGTGCTTAGCTTTAGCGTGTAATTCATGGTTTTGCCTCCAGTGGGATCATCTCCATGATCTCTATCGTGTCCAAATAAATGGTTTTCTTATCTACAAACAGCCGATCGCCGTAGCTTCCCATGCCTTCGCACTCCAGGCTAAGACCCCCTCTTGATTCTCTTTGCTGCTCAAATACCTGCTGAAGGTGTTCAGGCTGATATAACACAGCGCGAAGTTCCTTGATCTTGGAGTTTGGCCAGTTTTTGTGCATTTTTTGTGCATTGCTGATCAGAGATCCAATATCGCTTGTAGAGTAAGGTCTGCGATACAGGATATTACCGTCACTGAGTTCATAATGTTTTGCCCTCAGCTCCTCCAGGGAAGAGCTCACAGAAGAGCTAACCATGTGGTAATCCAAATAATCGCCTTTATCGCTATCTGCTATGCGCTTGTTTTTTGCCGATCTGCACAGACCACTTGCAAGCTTGTGGGTCTGATAGAAGGGATATTTCACTTTGGCCATAGCTACTCCGGCACAGCTTGACATCTTGCCCAAAGCCTTCATCTTTTCCATGAACATCAAAGCCAGGGGGATGCCCAGTCTGCCATCGCAAACAAAGCTGATGTCATCGCCGCCAATAAACAGAGGCCGCAAAGGAAGATACATTTTGTCCTTTTCGATAATGAGTCTGTCCCTATACATATCCCATTTGCCGGATTGGATATTACTTACAGTGCTTGCTATTACGTGTTTGAAAGCATCATGACAGGCTGAGTCGATTTCCGAAGAGAGCTTTTTGCATTCTTCAAGGCTCGTGAGGTCAACAAACATCTTTCCTACATTGTTACCATCGATATGTACTACAGAAATAAAAGACTCATGATCCTGATCTTTTCCCAGATAGTCAAACCGATCTGGCAAGAGATAGCTATCACCTAATTCATCCTTGTACTGTTTATGAGTTTCCTCTACTGCCTTGTCTGCAGCCTCTCTTTTGGCCAATACTACTTCCGAAAGCAAGCCATCATTTTCCCAGACCGCTTGATTCACTGACACAGCAGAATTTCCTGATGAGCTGCACTGGGCATTGATTCCATAAGAAGGCAGCGTCGTTGCCTGCAGACGCCGGTTTTTCTCCTTTTGTAGCTTGAGCTGCAGCCTGGCATAACTTTCCTGAAAGTTCGTTGCATCAAAATCATTGATATAACAGGCGCTGAAACTTAAACCAGGACAGTCTTCGAGAATGCGAATTGAGAGTTTGCGGATCACATCCTGAGCTTCCGATTCATTCTCGCAAAGCAGGAAGAGGTTTCCCCCTCCACAAAACCCTTTTTCTGATATCAAGCCATCGAAGAAATGGTTGATAAGATACGATGCTCCAATATTATCCTTTAGGCGGCCTGAAGAAAATATGTAATCTTGAATCGCCCTAAGATCGACAATTAGACCGTATTTCATGGTTACTCCTCTATGTGATTTTTTATGCTTTCAAAAATAGACGTATTCCTCAGGTCATCTTTGCCAAATGCTGTAAAACCGGGAACCGAAGAGCCATAACTCTTTTTTAAATCTTCAATCAAGGTTTCCGGCCTCTTCATTAGAGTCACCAAGATAGTCTTGGCCTCGTCTCCTCCCAATTGTTGTGCCCGATAAATTGCCTCGAAGGCTTTGAGCTTGCAGCGTCCCTTCGTATCGTCCGTTGTTATGGATATTAAGGTGATCTGGTAGCCATAGATAGCTACTATATCTACTTGGAAATGATCCTCTTTTTCGAAGCGTTTATTTACGTCAAAATGCAGCTTAAAGCCTGGTTTGAACTTGAGCAACTCCCGATGAATATAATGCTCCAACCAAAGACCATCGATATACTTTTTAAGTTTTTCTTTGGCTTTTGCACCCGAATCTTTCCTAAATCTATCTACTAGAGCATTTCTATTTGCCGCTATCCTGGCCTCTTCCTTCTGCACTTCCTTAGAAATCTTGCTATTCAGGAGAGACTTCTTCCCATATATGTCCGAAAGCTTATCCTTGTGGAGCAGATCAATTAGTTCCTCAAGGACGTCGTCAAACTTTTCAGGTCTGTCCTTGTCACCAGTGTCAGGCATATCATGCAGCAATGATACAGTTTCCAAGTCCAAGGTAAGTGCTTTATCCTGCCTAAGGTCGTCTTTCTCATCTCGGGCTGTCTCTCCATCGATTATCATGATATTCCTGCGTCCATCCAGATACGATGAAGAAAATTCCTTCTCCGTGCAAACCTTGAATAACTGGTAGCTTAGCGCAGCCATGGATTTGGTGCCACCGGTATAGTTTAGATGGATCTTTTTACAATCTTTTAGCGATGGTTTCAATGCGGATTCAATGGACGATTTTGAACTTACATTCCCGATCTCAACCGGCTTTGCAAAATCTTTTTCTTCGAAATGATTATGCTTGATAAGCTGCTCCTTGATGCTCTCCCCTATTTTGAAAGTTCCAGCCTGTTTAATTCCCTTGTTGTCCTTGGAACAGATGAGATGTAATCTACATTCTCCGTAGTAGTTTTTCAAATAAATTGCGCTTATATAACAGGGAAGCGGGTTTGTCCCTACTAACACAAATAAATCTGTCATTAGACTCCTCCTTCGCGGTTTATTATTATCTTCAGCTTGTTTGTCTCACATTTTGTGATATCAAACACCATATAATCCTGCACTTTGCGTACATCAAAGCGTAAGTGATGGTAGTAGTTATCCATTTTTCCTCCTATTGTAATGGCAGTCACCTTACCACGAATCGCGTTTATAATCTTAAAGATATGCAACTGATGCAAGATATTCAGCAATGCAATAATCTGTCAAGTATTATTAATCTTAGAGTCACTCCTTCGTTGTTTTGACCCATAATAATATCCATAGCCGCCCGTGCTCACCATAGCAAGTATCCTGCTTCGGAGGTTTGCGACACTAAATATATCTCAGCATATAGATGATATACTTTTTGTGACAAGCAGAAGCAAGATAACCTTTATTCTGAGTAAAAGCTGCTTCACCTGCTCATTGTTTACTGCAGAAACCTTATGTTATACACACTCCAAAATGTTCTTGATCAAGCATCTATCAAGTCTATCAGTTCATATATCTTCACCGCTTTATTTTTGCCTTTCACTTTTACTTCATCCAGGTATCGTACTTTTACCTGGTCTTTTACGTGCTGCAGGGTAAATTCGCTGATGATGATATGTTTGCTGGTTTCATATTCTTTGTTGATGCTTTCCAGACGCGCGCCGAGATTGATGGTATCGCCGATGGCGGTGTAGTCGAAGATCTGCTCGCTGCCTAGGTTTCCCACCACGGCCTGGCCGGTATTTATCCCGATACCGATCTCGAAGCTGGCTTTGCCTTCAGACTCCCATTTTTGCTGCAATTCGCTAAGCCTGGCCCGCATTTGCAGGGCTACCTTACAGGCGCTGAGGGCGTGATTTGGCAGAGTAACGGGGGTGCCAAAGAGTGCCATGATCTCATCCCCGACAAATTTATCCAGGATACCTTTGTTTTCTACGATCACATTGACCATGGCAGTGAGGTATTCTTTGAGGATATTGACCGTTTCTTCGGGAGTATGATTTTCTGAATATGTGGTGAAGGCGCGGATATCGGAAAACAGCACGGAGATTTCTTGCAGGGAGCCGCCATAGCTGAGATTCTTGGGATTTTTGAGCAGTTCATGCACCAATTCCGGAGCCATATATTGCTGGAAGGCTTGGCGGATAAAGCGTTTTTCTTTCATGGTATCCAGATAGTGGCAAATGAGGCTGGCGATGTAGATCAGGATGAGGCTCAGGGCCGTCTGCATGATGGGTATGAGCATACTGTATCTGGCAAAGAGCTGGTAGGCAAGCAGGTATTGCAAGCCGATGATGAGGATCAAGATAAGCACGGATAGCTGCGGCTTGAGCTTCCTGAAAATGACCCAGATGATAAGCAAGATGATGAGCTCTATACATAGATACAGCCAGAGGTTGATCTGGGACAAAAAGTCTCTCTGGATCACCATGCTCATGAAATTGGCATGAATCTCCACGCCTGGGGTCCAGTTTCCGCCAAAGGGGGTGGGGAATTTATCGTGCAATTCATCGATAGTGGCTCCTATAAGCACAATCTTATCTTTTAAGATGCCAGACTCCATGATCTCATAGAATTCATCGAATTCCAGCCCCTGATAACCGGGCATGCTCATCGTGGAATCGTCGATCACGCTGGCATAGGAGATCTTAGGAAAAGTATCCGCAGGACCATAATAATTGATCAAAGCTTTATTGCGGGATAAAAGCGGGATTTTGTAATCTGCCACGACGAGCCTGCCATCCTCAATCCTGATATGCTCTTGCCAGTCACTTTGATAGAGGCGGGAATTTGCCAGGGCTGCTACGCCGAGGCCGTAATAAGGAGTGCCATCGTGCGGTTCAAAAAGGTCATATTTCCGGATCAGATTATCCGAATCGCTGCTCATATTGACGATGCCCCAGGGCGTGTCAAAGGCCATGATTTCGGAAATGGGAGTAAGAAGCTGATCCGGGGCGTTGGGGTCTGCGCCCCTCAGCACTTTGCCGGCAAAGATCACGTTGTCATAATGCGCAGCCACCTCAGCCAGATACGCATCTGCTCCAGGGCTGGAATTCTCGGTAAATTCCACGTCAAACACTATGAGTTTGGCTCCGGCCAGGCTTAAGTTTTCGATCAATTTGGCATGATATTCGCGCGGGAAGGGCCAGGATAGGTTCAGCGCACTAAAGCTGGCATCATCGATGGCTATTATCACCAGTTCTTCGCTGGGATTGCGAGGGCCCCGCAGCTTGAAGAGGCTATCCTGAGCTTTGAAATCCAAAGAGTGGGTGCTGGGAAACAGGAAGAGTATCTTGACCAAAATAATGATGATCAGAGCTAATAAAAAAGAACGAGGTCCAGACATTGGCTTATCTCCTTTGCGCCGGCATCAGATAGATTTGAAAAGTTATATCAGAAATTAAGGGAGCGCAGCTGAGCCGCGCTCCCAATGACTGGTTAGAATCTCTGAGTCAGGCACAGCCTGAAGGAGGTGGAGGAGTAATCCTGATCGCGGGTGTCATCATTGATATAGCTTCTGAGTCCCAGATCTGCACTTACGGTCATGTCCTTCATAGGATAGCTTTCCACTCCCAGATTATAGTTTTTGTAGTTTTGAGCTTCATAATCCTTGCTTAGCGAAGTAGTCCTGAAGGAGACGTAAGGCTTGATTTTGCCGGACAGGAAGGAATAATCCGCCTTGAGGAATATGCTGCTATTGGCATAATCCATATCCTGCAGGATATCGCTATTTTGAGAGTTCACATAAGATAGCTGGGTGCGAAGGGGGATATTGGTAAAGCGGTTGTTCATGCTAAAGCTGATCCCGCTGTTTTCATTGTCTGAAAGCGGAGATAGCCCGGTTTCGGCATCTATTTCACTGAAATCAGAGCCAAGCCGATAGCTGATATCAAACAGGGTGGGCACATAGGGAATCTGTACGAAATCGTAACCCAGACCAAAGCTCATACCGTTTGAATCCCGGTTGAAAGGGGCAAAGGTATAGCTGGAATCTGCGATCGCCGAATTCAGCTTGTTTTCACCGGTATTGCTATAATACGAGGCTTTCAAATATGGCATTTTGGGGACCCGCAAGATTGCCTGAGCATTGATATTACAATATGTGTTGCTTTCACTTCTGTGCTTCATGAGATTGTCCTGGGTGCTTGTATAGCTGCCGGAGATTGAGAGCAACCTGCCAAAATTCATGTGGTCTGTAATGGTAAAGACTTTGGAATCCACAGGCTGGGCATATACACCCAGGGCATAGAAGGCAGAGCCGGTCTCGCTATATTCGAAATTCAGGAAGTTGTTGAGAACGTACATTCTGAGATATGCGGTCCAGGCAAGGTTTGCCTTGCTGGGCTGGAAGGGCTCCATGTTTTTATTCATCACAAATAGATCCGAAAAATCACTGGGGTCCAGATCAAAACTGCCAATCTGTGTATCCAAACCATATTCTTCCAGCTCTGCATCGCTGATTACGCCGGGAATGGTATTGCTGTTATAGAGACTTCCGGCCATTTCTATACCCATTATCACATGCTGATCCGGCACATTGAGCCTGGCATCCACGCTGAGCACGGCATTGTCTTTGGCCATCACGGTATAGACCGTATCTCCCTGGGCATCTTCATATCGGTAATATTCCTGTGCCAAAGAGCTTACGACGTCGCGATGGCGGGAGCCGGTAAAGGCTATCCTGAAGCCATCTTCATCACCAAGTCTTAATTTGGCACCAAAGGCTTCCTGCTTGAAGGTACCGCCTTTTTCAGCTTCATTTTGGAACTGCGTTTTCCTTACGGATTCACCGTGGGACACAGCCAGTTCAAGGTATCTTCCAAAAAGCCGGGCATGAAAGCCGCGGAGGTTTTTGCCGGACAGGCTGTATTTTGATAGATTGGGTGAGTAATCCCCGAGATAGAGATCAAGGGATGGCAGTTGAAGGCCAAAGGTATAACGGTTTACGGGCTGCATATTTGAATCCTCCAGGCTGGAGACCAGAAGATTGGCTTGCATGTCCAAAACGCCATAATTTCCGTAAAGGTCTGCCCAGGTGCGGAAGTCGTTTTCAGCTGCTTTTATATCGGAATTATCCCCGGAGACATCATAGATGTTTGTGGAGAAATTTACCGAACCGCGATATGTGAAAGGCAGGCCGCGCTTGAAAGTGCCGGGCAAGATCTGCGTAATCCAGGTATCGGAATAGATCTGCTTTCCTTTTACATTTGCCTTCACTACAGCTTTCATTATCCCTTCTCTGGGCAGGTCCTGACGATATACCAATACAGAATTGCTGATTTGGGCTTGCTTGGTTACATCTCTTCCATCCACGATGACTTTGATGCTTCTGATGTCAAGATCGGCTATCAACCCCAGAAAACTCACTGCCAGCACATAGCCTTCATCGGCAGAGATGGAGCTTTCATCCGAGAGCAGAACGAAGTCTTTGCTCAGGGTGCCCCCCGGCGTGAGGGGATTCAGGATGTAATTGGGCTGCATGCTATCACGCTCAGGAACGTATGCTGTAGCACCGGAATGGAGCTTCATCTCAAAGCGATATTCCACCTTGTCATGCCCGATCGCATCCTTGGGGATAATCCCTCTCCAATAAGGTGAATCAGGAGCATCCTGGTGCATGGGTTCATTAGACCACTTTTCTTCTGAACTGAGCCGGTAGCTTATATCGATATTGGCCACTTCCTGTCCACCCTGAGTGATTTCCAGGAGCAATTCCAAATCTGAGCCGGGGCTGGTATCTGTAGGCGGAATGTGAATCACAGCTACTGCCCAGGAGAGCAACGCGACATTGAGCAAGATCGAGATAAAACACAGTTTCTTCATAGTACTGCCTCGCATTAATACGTAATCTCAATGTATTTGGTATTTCCCGCTTCATCTATCACAGGAATGCGGATGGTGGTGGGCTCGATCTCTTGATTTGCTTCCAATTCACTCAGCTCTATGGAACTGATGTCTTCCGGGCTGCTATCAGCTACAGTCAGGCCACCTCTGCGATCCACATTTGCTGTTTTACCTTTCACCACAGTCACTGTTTCGCCGGTGACTTTGATCTGCAGCTCCACTTCACCGTCTGTAACGATGAACATACTGTTTCCATTTTCATCTACCCGGGTCATGAATTCTGTGCCTTTCACAGAGGCGACCGTGGTGGGAGTATGAATTGCAAAAGCACCGCTACCGCTTTTAACGGAAGACAATATACTGCCTCGCTCGATATTCACTTTTTTGGAGAGTTTGGCACCAAGCTGGGTGGCAGAAATGCTGACCACAGAATTTGAGAAGAGCTTGACCAGTGAGGAGGCATCGATAAATTTATAAGCAGCAAAGCTTTCTGCTTTTGTGCGCAGGATATCATCGTTTTTGAGCAATTCACCTTTCTTGAATATCAGGTCTTGCTTGTTTCGCTCAAGGCTGACTTTCCCTTTGCTGACAGAGAGTATGGCTACAGTTTCCGTGGCCAGCAGTAGCGTAGCCAGGCTGAGTATCAGGATAAATAAACAGAGTTTTTTCATGATATCCTCCTTTAGTCCTTTAGTTCCACTTGGATTTCTTTACCAGCAAGGCTGCTCAGGATGTCGATAGCATCCTGCCCGGTGTATCTGCGTCCTTCAAATATCACTTCACCCGTGGGCGTAAGACCCATATTCAGGAAATTGATCAGATAGGGATTTCCTAATAGTTGCAGCATAGCCATCACATCACTGGAATCCGGGGCATCTATATCATCTGGCAGATACTGGAAAACAAACCATTCGCTGGCCAGGAAGTTACCACCGGAAGAGGTTTTATCCACAGTAATGAAATCTAACTGATCATAGATGGGGGTATAGACCCGCCAGGCATAATAGTGCTTATTTGTAAAAGGGATATACTCGGAAAAGCCGCTGGACTCTCCCTTTTCCCGGGTGCGATACACATCTACTCCGGTATGCGCCACAGTGGAGATATTGGGAGGATTATTGGGAGGAAATTCTTTGATTACGATATGCTGGGTATTTTCCTTAAAGCCGGTATTGATGGCATTCCATAGGAAACTGACGGGGATTTCTTTCACCTTAGGTGGCAAAGTGCCAATGGCTTTTCCAGGACTGATGGGATATATGCCTCCGGCATTGCGAATCTTGATGGTCAAGACAGCTACATTGTCCCACATGGGTGAGTTTTCAGCTTTGACGCTGGCTTTCATCTGCAATTCCCCATCCGGAAAATAACCCGATAATATAGCGTCTTTCAAGCTGGGGCTTCTTTCCATCACGCCGATGATATCTATATTGATATTGCCATCGGTATCAAGCTCTGCACTGCCACTTTCACTGATAAGATGGCGGTTGTTCAGGTAGATGCTTTCCCCGGCGGGTATGGGCTGAATCGTAATAAAGACAGCTTCACCGGGCTGGATCAGCACTTTGTTGTTCCATTTCAACTCTACCTGGATTTTGACCTTTTGTGCCTCTGCATCGCCATTAGTAACCGTCAATTGGGCCAAGATGGGCTGTTCATGAGGACTGATGGGATCAAATGCTAAGGTTCCCAAGTGATTGAGCTGAATCTCTCCAGGATTAAATGCAGCTGTAACGGCTGCGCTGAGGCCCATACTAAACAGGGCCAGACTAATGATAACTATTATGCGTTTCATCGTTCCTCCTTATAGCAGGATAATGAGCTTTTAATTATGCGTTCCAATAGGTCTGCAAAAGAAAGACCTACTACCTTGGCGGCCATGGGAGTCAGGCTCAAAGCCGTCATTCCCGGCAGCGTATTTAATTCTAAAAAATAAGGGGTTTCACCATTATAGCGGAAATCTACCCGGCCATACACCGTGCAGGATAGTGCTTGAAAAGCCCTCAGGGCATAGGATTGCAACAAATTTGCGGTGGATTCTTCTATCGGCGCCGGTACCAGATACTGCGTCTGTCCCTTTGTGTATTTATTGTGATAATCATACCAGCCTCGCAGGGGCTTTATTTCCACTACCGGCAGGGCTTTACCATCCAAAATGCTTACAGTTAATTCTCGCCCGGCAATATACTCTTCCAAAAGCACGCTGCTGCAATGCAAAAAGGCATCATTCACAGCAGGCTTGAGGTCTTGCAAATCTTGCACAATGCTGATCCCCACGGAGCTGCCGGCGTCATTTGGCTTCACTATCAAGGGCAGACCCAGCTTCTGTGCAAAAGCGATGTAGTCATTGGGATCATTGTAATCTTCTAAAAGGTTAGCCCGCATAAGGATATGACGGGGGCAGGGGATTCCTTCGGCAGCCACGATGAGCTTGGATACGTATTTGTCCATAGCCAGACAGGAGGGTTTGAATTTTGAACCGGTGAAGGGAATCCCGGCCAGCTCCAGAGCACCGGCGAGCATGCCGTTTTCGCCGGCTCCCCCATGCAAGGCATTAAAGACCAGGTCAGCTTGCTCCTGTTGTATTGCTAACAATAGCTGAGAAAGCCTGGGGAAATCAGCCAGGTCCAGTTCACAGACCTGATAGCTCAGGCCTCTAAGTGTTTTGACAATCTCAGAACCAGTAATTAATGATATCTCCCGCTCATTGGAGATTCCACCTTTTAAAACAACGATCTTGCTCATATACCTCTCATTACAGCTTTATATGATAAAAACTGTGCAAATCCAGACCTAAAGCAGCCTTGAATCTGCTTACTTCCTTGATATTTGCGCCACAAAAATCCAGTATTTTGGTATTCTTTGGCAGGTGAGATGCCAGAGCCAGGCTATGATAAATAGCCGCACCCTGACGCATCGCCTCAGCAGATGTCGCCATGTTTACAGTATAAGCGACTTCGCCGTTATCGGAATACAAAATATTGGAACTTACTACCTGGGAATCCTGATAGATGTTGAATTGTTTCAACAAGCCTTTTTCATACAGCCGGGCAAAGAAGTCTTTTATCCTTGAATGCGGGATGCCCAGACTGTGCTTTTTCCTTTTTTCAAGTTCCTCCTGCAGGTGAAAAAAGGCGTCCAGATCGAAGTCTTCGATCAGCTTCATGCCCAGTTTCCTGGCTTGTCTCATTTTCTTGCGTTCATCCGGCATAATGCAAAGTTCAGAGCCGATAAACTGCCTGAAAGTATAAAGCACAGTAACCCGATATCCAGCCCAGCTAAAGCCTCTGATGTCTGCATTATCAGGATTCAGTCTAAAATTGATCCATTTGTATTTTTCAGCCATAAAGCTGGCTATTCTGATGCAGATAGCGGTGGTATCCAGGCTTACACGGGAAGGTTTTGAGGCCTCTTCAAAATTAAAACAAATGCCCTGATAGTAGGTTCCGCTAGGCGTTACCAAAGCCTTTAAGCCTATCTTCCGCCTTTCATATAACGGCAAAATCGCCAGCAATTCCTCGCCTTTGAAAACCTGCAATTGCATCGCGCGTACGGAATGCAGATCGGCAAGAGCTGCCATAAACTCAGGATCATGCCAATAGGCATACCGGCTTTGCAGCTTTCTTGCTCCTTCGGAGGGGACATCAATCAGTTCCAAGCTGTATTTCATGGCTCCAGGTCTTGCTGTATGGCAGATAGCAATTCGTTGAGTTGAAAGGGTTTGATGATATAATCCGACGCTCCTTCCACCATAGACTTGTACGCACTGTCTATAGTAGGATAACCGGTCATAATCAGACAAAATATCTCGGCATCCCGGGAGAGTAATTCCTGCATCAGCTCCAGACCGTTCATACCCGGCAGCACCAGATCGATCAAAGCCAATTCATAACGTCCGGGTTGAAACTTGATCAAAGCATGGGTAGCATCTTCTGCCATATCAACCTGATACCCATTGCATACCAAGAACTCTGAGATTACTTCTCTTAGCAAACGGTCATCATCTACAAGCAGGATTCTGACACTCATAAGGCTACCTCGCTTTTTCTTATTTGTTCTTAGAGGCATCTTAGTTAAAGCCAGATTATAGTCAACAAAAAAAAGCGGTCATAATCACTCCCGGATACTTTCGGACCTGATATAATATTTATATTGACGGAATATAGCCGTTTTATATTATTGGCACATGAGACAAAAAAGAGGTTATTATGAATGGAAAAGTGAAGTGGTTTAATAAAAATAAAGGCTACGGCTTTATTATTACCGAAGACAACAAAGAGTACTTTGTGCATTGGAAATCCATTGTTACAAATTCCCCGCGAGAACTCAAGGTTCTCGAGCAAGATGAATTAGTTACATTCGATCTTATGGAAACAGAAAAAGGCGTTCAGGCGATTAATATCATCCGGATAAACCCTTGAAGTATCTGCTTTCATGAATTGGGCGCTTTTGACAGCGCCCTTATTTTTGCGTTAGAAAAATGCCTTTCCTACCCACCAACAAAGCTGAACTGCAGGCTCTGGGAATATCTGAACTTGATGTCATCCTCATCAGCGGAGATGCTTATATAGACCATCCCTCTTTTGGAGTGCCGCTTTTGGGCAGGCTATTGGAAGCCGCAGGATACAGCGTGGGCATCATCTCTCAACCGGATTGCAACAAAGAAGCGGACTTCCTGGCCTTAGGCCGTCCCCGGCTCTTTTTTGGTATCAGCAGCGGAAATATGGATTCGATGGTAAACCACTATACTGCCCAACGCAAAAAACGCAATAACGATGCTTATTCTCCGGATGGTCAAAGTGGCATGCGCCCGGACCGTGCTGTAATAATCTATACCAATATCATCCGCAGACTTTTCAAGGGTACACCGGTAATTATCGGAGGAATCGAGGCATCGCTCAGGCGGATTGCTCACTATGACTTCTGGCAGGATAAAGTGCGCAACAGCATCCTGGCAGATAGCAAGGCGCATCTTCTGATCTACGGCATGGCGGAAAAACCTATCTTGCAAGTAGCTGAAGCATGTGCAGCTGGAATCGATATCAGCGAATTGACCGATATCCCTTCCACTGTGTGTTTTGTGAAAAAGCCGGAAGGCCTGATGCTGCCGGATGCCGATCTGTGCAGTGACAAGCTTACTTTCCATAAAATGAACCGACTCTTTTATGAAAACGCTCAGACTACAGCGCTCTATCAGAAAAGTGGTGGACGATATATCAAGCACAATCCCCCCGCTATGCCCTTGAGTACAAAAGAGATGGACTCTATCTACCGGCTTCCCTTTATGCGAGCTCCGCACCCCCGCTATGCCGGACACGAGATTCCCGCCTGGCTACAGATCCGTCAAAGCATCACTTCCCACCGCGGCTGTTATGGCGGCTGCAATTTCTGTGCAATCGCTATTCATCAGGGACGCAAAATCCAATCTCGCTCGGCAGAGTCCATACTTTCGGAAGCCAGAAAGCTACCAGGGGTGATCACAGACCTGGGTGGCCCCAGTGCCAATATGTACGCCAGCAAATGTAAGCTGGACTATCCGGATACCTGCAAAAGAAGGTCTTGCCTCTTTCCGAATATTTGCCCAAATCTCAACTTTGATCATGACGTTCAGCTCCGCCTGCTGGATGCAGTGGCCGCTTTGCCAAAGGTCAGGCACGTCTTTGTAGCCAGCGGAATCCGGCATGACATAGCCCTGGCTAATCCTCGTTACATCTCTGCCATAGCCCAAAAATACACAGGAGGCCGACTGAAGCTGGCTCCGGAACACAGCTCCGACGCAGTCCTGAAACTGATGGGCAAACCCTCGATCAAGCATTTTGAAAGCTTTAGCAAAGAGTATTTTGCCGAAGTCAAAAAAGCCGGTATCAAGCGGCAGATCATCCCCTATCTCATTATCGGTCATCCCGGCACTACCAGCCAGGATGCGCTTCATCTGAAAAACTGGCTAAAGCAGAATCGCCTGAAAGTGGAGCAAGTGCAGGAATTTACCCCCACTCCCATGACCATCAGTACCTGTATGTATTATACCAGACTGGATTTTGAGCTGGGGACAGCCATCCATGTGCCTTCTGGAGGAGAAATCCGCAAGCAAAAAGAACTGATCCTGGGCAAAGCTCAAAAACCCAGACCAAGAAGACCGAGAAACATTCGGGCGTAGGCCATGAGCAATCCAAATCACTCTCAGTCATGCAGGAATGCCTGACTCCTGCCCTAACTTTTAAATCAGTTCTCATTCGATTTTAACTCGAGTTTACCCGAAGCTACGAGTCAGCTCGAGTCGAAAACGAATTGGCTGCAAGTTTTTCTAAAAGGCAAGCAATAGCAAAAGCAAGGTTCAATTATTTCAAGCACAACAAAACAAATCCTTTACAAAATTGGCCGTTCCTATATAGTGGCAGGATAAATAGATAAAAGGAATCCACCCATTGACAAAATTTACTGATATCACACTTCCGGAGCCTATTCAACGAGCTGCAAAAAAGCTTGGTTATGAAAGCCCCACCGCCATTCAGGAGAGCTGCATCCCCTGGATTTTAGACAATGATCAAGACCTTATCGCTCTGGCTAATACCGGAACCGGCAAGACCGCTGCGTTTGGATTTCCCCTGCTCAGCGAAATAGATGTTGAACTTAGCGAAACTCAGAGCATCATCCTCTGCCCCACCCGCGAGCTCTGCTTACAAATCACCAAAGATATTCAAGCTTATGCTTTCTATATGACCCGTATCCGCACGCTGGCAGTATATGGCGGAGCTCCGATATACAAACAAAAAGAAGCCCTCAGGACGGGTGCTCACATAGTGGTAGGCACCCCAGGACGGGTAGCGGATATGATCCGCCAAAAAGCTCTGAATTTGGAAAATGTTACTTACTTGGTGCTGGATGAAGCGGATGAAATGCTGAACATGGGCTTTCATGATGAGCTTACTGAGATCATGGAGAGCATACCCCAAGAGAAGCAAACTCTGCTTTTCTCGGCCACCATGCCCAAAGAGGTGGAGAATCTGGCCAATAAATTCATGAAAGAACCTCATCGCATCAGCGAGGGCAGTGAAAATAAAGGTGCCGAGAATATTCAACACTTTTACTACAGGGTTCAGGCCAGAGATAAGTACCTGGCTTTGAAAAGAATCGTGGATATGAATCCCAGTATCTATGGCATTATCTTTTGTCGCACGCGCAAAGAAACTCAGGAAATCGCCGATAAATTGCAGCATGACGGCTACAATGCCGATGCCCTTCACGGAGACCTTTCTCAAGGGCAAAGAGAGCTGGTAATGAGCAAATTTCATAGCAAATTTGTACCACTTTTGGTAGCCACGGACGTTGCAGCCCGCGGTTTGGATGTGGATGATCTCACTCACATCATAAACTTCCAGGTGCCCACAGATCCTATCATGTACATACACCGCTGCGGAAGAACCGGCAGAGCCGGTAAAAGCGGAATCTCAATCACTATCACACACAGCAAAGAAGGCAGTGCCTTGAAAGCAGTTGAGAAGCTGCTGGGTGCTCCCATAGTCTGGCAAAAAGTTCCCGGCGGCAGAGAAATCTGTGAAAAACAGCTCTTTCATTTTATCGACACGGTGGAGCGCATTGAGGTCAACGAAGCTGAAATGGAATCCTTCCTCACCAATGTGTTCAAAAAGCTAAGCTGGATGACCCGGGAAGAGCTGATCAAACGCTTCGTCTCGGTAGAATTTAACCGCTTCTTAAACTATTATAAGGACATTCCTGATTTGGACAATATGGCGGAATCCCAGCAGAGGAAAGACAAGAGCAGCTTTAGTTTCAGCACTTTCCGTTTGAACATAGGGGATAATCTCGGTCTTACAAAACGAGAGCTGATGCGCTATATAAACGGCCTGAGAGTAACCCGGGGAATAGAAATCGGAAGGATAAATATCTTTTCAGACTATTGCCTGATAGACTTGGATGCCCGATATGAAGCTGAGCTGAAAAAGGCCATCACCAAAAACCCATACAAGGGTCAAAGCATAAAACCCAGTGTAAGCCAGGCAAAATCAGCACCCGCCGGTTCATACTCCAAAGATTATGGTAAAAAGCGGAGAGCCCCCCATAATCCACCCTGGCAAGGCAAGAAAAAAGGTAAAACTGAACACTATAAAGACAAGTCCAGGCCAGGTGCAAAATCTGATAGAAGTTCAGGTTTTAAACGTAAAAGCAAAGAAAAAGCTTGACGTAATAGATATTTATCAACACGTGTAAACCAAGTTTTACTTAAAGGAGATACCATGAAAAAATTAGTCTATGTCTTTCTCATAGGTCTGACGCTGCTGGCTTTGACCGCATGTGGAGTAAAAGCAGAAAAATCTGCCAAAGAGTTCTTTAATGCTCTCGAAAAACAAGATTTTGAAGGCGCTAAAAAACACACCACCGAAGCAGGTCAACAGCTTTTGACAATGGTCGAATCTTTCGCTGAGAATATGAGCGAAGAACAAAAAGCCGAGCTGAGCAAAACCAAATACAATATCCTGAGCACTGTAGAAGATGGTGATAACGCTGTAGTAAACTATGAGCAGTGGGAAGAGGATAGCCCGGAAGACAAAGTGACCCATGAACTCAAAATGATAAAGATTGATGGCGCCTGGAAAGTGGACCTTGCCAAGGAAGACTTGGACAAGTAAACTCTTAACCATAGGCCTCGGTCTTTTGGCTGCCAAGCTATTAACAAGCTCTGCTTTTCAAGGCAGAGCTTTCTCTTTGAGGTCTCAGAGTATGCAGCAATATTCCGCTCTGGTGGATAGCACCTGCTTTGAAGAGGGAGATATCTTGCTCAGACAGGGCAATTCTTTTGTCTCTACCTTGATAGTCAGGGCTTTCCCTGAGGCAAAGGGTATGTCACATTGTGGCATCCTGGTAAGAGACAAGGACAGCTGGAGCATCATCCATAGCATTTCGGGCAGTATATCAGATAGCGATGGCATTCGCATCGATGAACTAAATTCCTTTATTGGTAAAGCTCATCTGAGCAATATCCGCCACGTGAAACCAACTTTTGCTATTGACTCTGCAGTCCTTGGTAACAAAGCCAGATATTACCTGAACCAAAGATCAGCCTTTGATCACGATTTTGATCTGAAGACCCGCAATCGGCTTTATTGCTCGGAATTGATTCGGGCAGTGTATCTGGATGCGGGAGCCGGGGATGTATTTATCTACAAAAATATCGCGGGGAAAGAGCTGGTGGATTTGGGTTCTTTTTTTAGCAGTCAGCATTGGCAGGAGTGCGCTTGTAAAAGATAAACAACAAAGCAAGTAAACTTCATGGTCCTTCATTCGATAAATAATCAGGAAACGTAAAGGGGGCGTCGATACGACGCCCCCTGTTATTATATTGACATTCAGGATTTATTGCAATTCGCTCCAGATTGAGTTTATCGCAGCTTTGGTATCGTTATTTAACATATAGGAAAGCGGGAAGGTAAGCGTATATACTCTCCCTCCATTACGATTTACATTACGAATTCCTACTACTCTTCCATTCAGCTTATCAAAATGAGCTGCACTGGGTGGAGCTGTTTCAAAATCTACCGGTTTGCAGCCGTA
>JALNWR010000007.1 GCA_023230795.1 Candidatus Cloacimonadota bacterium | reverse complement strand
TATGGCAGCAATCGTGACAACAAAGCCTTCGTAGCCCAATATTGTGGGGCCTTGCCAGAATCGCTTTTGGAAAGTGAACTCTTTGGCCACGTGAAAGGCAGCTTCACCGGCGCTGCTTATGACAAAAAAGGGCTGTTTGAGATCGCCGATGGCGGAACCTTCTTCCTGGATGAAATCTCCGACATCAGCCAATCCACCCAAGCCAAGCTCTTGCGCTTTTTGCAAGAAGGCGAAGTCAAGCGGGTAGGCGCTACCAAGACCGAAAAGGTAAATGTGCGGGTAGTATGCGCCACAAACGTTCCGCTTTTGGAAAAGGTCAATAAAGGCGACTTTCGTCTGGACTTGTATTATCGCCTGAACGTAATCCGCATCCTGGTTCCTCCGCTGAAGAATCGTCCTGGAGATGTACCGCTTTTGGCCATTCATTTCCTGGATAAATACAATAAACGCATCGGTAAAAACGTGCTGGGCTTTAGCTCTGAAGCGATGAAGACTCTGGAGAATTATGAATTCCCCGGTAATGTGCGTCAGCTGGAAAATGAGATCGAACGTGCCGTAACCCTGGTGGATGATAATACCTTTATCACTCCGGAGGATTTTTCGGAGGAAGTGCACGGTCACAAGGAGCAAAGCCGCACTATCGATCTGCTCAGCAGTAAGATGAATCTGAAGGAAGCAGTAGAAGAGCTGGAGCGCAAGATGATATATGCTACAATGGAAAAATACGAGTGGAACCAGACTCAAGCGGCGCGGGAATTGGGACTTTCCAGACAGGGTTTGATCAAGAAATTGCAGCGCTATAACCTCGTGAAGGATGCTGAATGAAGTTCTCTGATACCCTAAATTTCGTAGCCATAGATATTGAAACTACCGGGCTTTCACAGCAACGGGACGAGATCATCGAAATCGCTGCGATGAGATTCGAAAAAGGAAAAGCCACACAGAGCTTTGACAGCTTTGTAAAGCCGCGAGGGAAGGTGCCAAAATTCATTCAGCATCTCACTCATATCACTCCAGCAGACCTCAAGGACGCTCCGGATATCAAGGATGTGTTGCATAAGCTGAAGAGCTTTGCAGGCAAAGACATTTTGGTGGGGCACAACGTAGGCTTTGATACCGGCTTTATCAATCACAATCTTGCTTTGCTTGGCGAATTTCCCTTGATGAATGCCTCTTGGGATACGGTGGAACTCTCCCGCATCTATATGCCTTTCATGGCAAACCACAAGCTGGGCACTATGGTGAGTTGCTTTGGTATCACTTTGGAAAATGCCCACCGGGCGGATGCTGATGCCCGGGCCGCTGGAGAGCTCTTGATAGCTTTGGGAGAGCACATTACAACGCATTACAGCATGGTGGTAAATTCGCGGATTCTGTCTTATCTGACCATGGCGCAGATGCAGAGTATCAGCTTTTTGGAGGAGCTCATTCGCTTTCAGCGCTTAAATGCGATCTCGGCTCCACCATCTGCCAAGCTGGAAAGTCCATATTACAATGTGATAGACAATAGCCTTCCTGCGGCTCAGAATCCGGATATTGATGCCGTGTTTTCGGAAAAAGGGCTTTTTGCGCAGCGCTTTCCAAATTTCGAATATAGAGCGGGACAATTGCAGATGGCGGAGGCAGTATCGCAGGCCTTTGCCCGGGAAGAACATCTGGTGGTGGAAGCGGGCACAGGTGTAGGCAAATCCTTCGCTTATCTGGTTCCTTCGTTGGAATTTGCCCATCGCAATGAAGACAGGGTAGTGGTTTCCACAAATACCAAGAATCTTCAGGAACAGCTTTTTTACAAGGACCTGCCTCAGCTCGCAAAGATACTCCCCGTTCCCTTCAAGGCGGTATTGATCAAGGGTCGGGAAAACTACATCTGCGAACGCCGCTGGCAGGAGCTGCTCTCTCAGAGCGGCAAGGAGCTCTCCACTTGGGATGCAGAGGCGCTACTCTATCTTTATATCTGGAAGCTGCATACCAAGACCGGCGATATCTCAGAAAATTCCAGCTTTGATCGCAATCGCTTCAGCATCAGCTGGCGCAAGGTCTGTTCAGACCGCTATCTTTGCAGCAAGCGCAAGTGTCAGCATTATCGCTCTTGCCATGTGATGAGTCTGCGCAAAGAGATAGAAAATGCCTCTGTGGTGGTGGCAAATCATGCGCTGCTCCTGGCCGATATGCGCATGGAAAACAGCACCCTGGGAGGGTATAAATATCTGGTTATAGACGAGGCACACAACCTCATGGCCTCGGCCTCAAAGCATCTTGGCTTCAGCCTCTCTTATGCAGATATCACCATTTTATTCAATCAAATCGCCAGTTCTTCACGCAGGCGTAAAACCGACTTTGTAAGCAATCTGCAAAAAGCTCTGGACAAAAGCGCTCTCAGCGAGCAGAAGAAAGAGCAGTGCAGCTCTCTGGCCAGGCGACTGGAACAGCTGATCACAGACAGCCGCAATTTGGTGACCGATATCTTCAATCTGGCCGGAGCCAAATGTGATGCTGCAGATAGTTACAATAAGCTTCGCATCAAGTCTGTAGCAGAGGCACCGGAAATCTATGAGCCGCTGCAGCACTTTAGCCTGGCTTTCAAGGAGATAGTCAAGGCAGCTGTAGCTCTGGAAAATGTAATCAGCTCTCTGGAAGGCAAGCAGATGCCAGCTTACGACCAACATCTGGAAGGGATATCCGCCTTTGTGATGCGCCTTTCGGAGATGGAGGGCGTCCTGCTGAGCATCCTGAATCCGGATTTCAATAACTACGCGCTATGGATAGAGAATGCACACCGGCCAGACCGCAATACGCCTTCCTCCATCCTGAATTATGCTCCCATCGAAGTGAATAGCTTCCTGATGAAGATGCTTTACGAGAAGATTCCGTCTATAGTCTTTACTTCCGCCACTTTAGCGTTACGGGGTTCATTCAAGTATTTTCTGGGACAATCCGGGCTGAACTTGATGGAAGACAAGCAGGTGGTCTGCCGCATTGTGGATTCTCCTTTTGACTATGATACCCAATCCAAGCTTCTCATCACCAGCTTCCTGCCGGAGCCCAAGGATAGATTTTTCCATTCCCAGGCTATCGCTTGTTTGAAGCAAATCCTGGATACCAGCGATGTGGGCACTATGGCACTTTTTACGGCATATCGGGATCTGGATGCAGCCTACGATGAGGTCTCGGATGATATGTTTTATGCCAAGCGTCCTTTCTTTGCCCAAGGCAAGGGAGGAAGCCGCAGCAGCATCCTGGAGGAATTTAAAAAGGTCAAAAACGCTGTGCTCTTTGGCACTTCATCTTTTTGGGAAGGAGTGGATGTGCAGGGAGAATCGCTCTCGCTTTTGATCTTGTACAAGATTCCCTTCCAGGTGCCCTCAGAGCCTTTGGTGGAGGCTTATATCGACAAGCTGGAGCGGGAGCGGAAAGACTCTTTTATGCATTATATGTTGCCCAATGCGCTGCTGAGGCTGCGTCAGGGCTTTGGCCGCCTGATCCGATCCAAGACAGACCGCGGCATCGTGCTCATCATGGATAGCCGCGTGAGCAAGAAGCGCTATGGCAGCTATTTCAAAGAGATTCTGCCCGGCAAACATCTGGAGCTAAAAGATGAACTTCAGCTCATCACAGAAATAACGAGGTTCTTTTCCAAGATATGAAATCCGATATTCAAAATCACTTTCCACAGCTTTATGAAAGAGGGCAATTGCTCTTCGATCAGCCTTTGGCAAAACGCAGCAGCTTCAAGATAGGAGGCCCGGCGGATGTTCTGGCTATTCCACATAGCCAAAAGGAGCTGATCGCGCTGCTTATTTACGCTTTACAAAAGCAAATCCCCTATTTCATCCTGGGCCGGGGGAGCAATCTGCTGATCTCAGACAAAGGCATCCGGGGCCTGGTAATCAGCATGGAAGGCTTTCAAAAGATCACCCGGGATGAGAATTACATCTCTGCTTTTGCGGGAGTAAGGCTGAGGAGCTTGTGTGAATTTGCCCAAAAAGAAGGCCTGGCGGGGATAGAATTTGCTCATGGCATTCCCGGCTCTGTAGGCGGCGCTGTATTCATGAATGCAGGAGCCTATGGCGGCGAGATCAAAGACAGGCTGTATTGCAGCAAATGCCTGATCCCGGAGCTTGAGCACTTGAATAGTTCAAACCCCATCTTGCATCTAAGGGCAGAGCAGCATGAATTTTCCTACCGCATGAGCGCGCTTCAGACGCGGAGTCTCATCCACCTGAGCTCTGTCTTCCGGCTTACAGAGGATGATCCTTCTGCCATCCGGAAGCGCATGCAAGAGATAGAGCGGACGCGCTGGGAAAAGCAACCTATGGACCTGCCCAGCGGGGGCTCGGTCTTCAAGCGTCCCCAGGGGCATTTCACCGGTAAATTGGTGGATGATTGTGGCCTCAGAGGTTACAGGATCGGCGATGCGGCGATTTCGGACAAGCACTGCGGCTTCATCGTGAATCTGGGACATGCCACTGCTCAAGAAGTAATGCAGCTCATAGAGTATATCCAGAAAACAGTGTATGACCGCTATCAGGTTACCCTGGAAACCGAGATCAGGATGGTAGGGGAGAGGTGAAAAACAAGCTGCTGCCTTTGGGGCTGTTTGTAGTCTTAGTCTTGCTATGGCAGTGGCTGAGTTCGCGGGCAGTAATAGCTTTTTGGATAGTACCCTCGCCTTTGGATGTGCTAAAGGTCTTTCCCCAAAAGAGCGATCTGATCTGGCATCATCTACAACCTACTTTGCTGGCAGCGCTTACCGGTCTTTTGGTAAGCATAGTGATCGGCTCCCTCACTGCGATCGCTATGGATGCCTCCCGGTATTTCAAGCAGCTGATCTATCCCTATCTGGTGATCTCGCAGACCATCCCGATCATCGCAGTGGCTCCGCTCATCATCATCTGGTTTGGCTATGGCGTATCTGCCAAGATATTTATCGTGATCCTAATGTGCTTTTTCCCTATTACTTTGGGCTTGTTTGCCGGGTTTCAACAGGTGCCGGTGGAGCAGATCAGGCTGATGAAAGCGATGGGGGCTTCACCCTACAAGTGCTTTCGCTATCTGAAATTGCCAGCCAGTTTGCCGGGATTTTTCACCGGCTTGAAGCTTGCGGCTACCTATAGCGTGATGGCGGCTGTGATCGGCGAATGGCTGGGAGGTTCTGCCGGACTGGGGATATATATGACCCGCGCCACAAAGTCTTTTCAAACTGCCGATGTCTTTGCCGTGATCTTCGTGATCATCGTGCTTTCCATGGCTCTGTTTGGGCTGGTGGCAGCTTTAGACCGCTTTTTCCTGAGTTGGCGCTATCGGCATCAGGATGAATATATCGAGCCTAAAAAGCTCCCATAACTGATTGTTTGGAGTTTTAATGGCAGAGTTGCTGGATAGCAGGCGTCCCGCCTGCAGAGCAGAGTTTTTCAAAGCCTCTGGCCTTACTGGATGCGAGACGCATCCAAATCCAGCGATCAAACCAATCCAGCGTTCAAGCCAAACAAAACCCGGGTTTTTAGCCCGGGTTTGTTACAATAACGGAAGTTACTTTATTTCACACGGATTACCTTGCTTATAGCAGAGGCCTTATCCTGCTTTGCCCTGATGAAATAGATGCCATTGGCGCTGTCTCTTCCCCGAGAATCTTTACCATCCCAGGTGATCTGATCCGAGCCTGTAAATTCCCGGATTATCTGACCGCGGCTATTATAGATGCTGATCTGTGGAGTGCCCACGGATTTTGCCGTAGTGCTAATATTTAGGCTTTCGGAAAAAGGCATAGGCCAGGCTTTGATCTCTATGGCAGGAATCACTTCCTGCACGAGGTCATCGCTGGATGTATAGCTGTCCCAGAAGTATTCGGTCTTCGATTCATCTTCCCAAGTACCCGCATAGCTATATTGAGTGATGCTATTGGTCAGATTGTCATTTGCATCGTAAGTATAAAAGGTCTTGTATTCGGTGACCCACTCATCTGTCACCCAATTATCATCGTCCACACGGATTCTGCGCAATGAACCATCATATTCCCAGATCGTTCGATAATCAGGAACCCAAGCTCCATCTTCCCATAAATAGCTGGTATCGGAAGCTACCAGGATGGGGATATTCCAATCCATTAAAAAAAAGGTGGAGCCATAGATACTGGAAATATATGCTATAAAATCAGCTCCGGTAGAATTATCCTGGGGATGATAAGTGCTCAGATCTCTGGTATCGAAAGTCCAATTTTCGGAATCCATTGATACAGAGGAGATTTCTTCGGTGATCCTGCCCGAGCTGTCGTAACTGAATGTGCTGTGATAGTACTGGTCATAACCCTCATAATCATCCCAGGAGTATATCTCAAATTCATTGTTTGATCCATATTCAAAATCAATCCACGAATCTAAGATCCAAGTCTCAAAATCCATAAAGTCTATAGTGAATGTTTCATGGCGGGTGATACGGTTTTGCGAATCAAAGACAGATTCAGTACGCATGAAGGGAACCATCTCGGACTCCATGGTTACATTCATAGTGCTGTTTATGACCAATCCGGCAGCATTGTACTCGAAATCGTAATAAACTACAGGATCTCCCCAGGCACCTTCATCCCAGCCATACATAAGCATAGATTCCACTCGGGAGGGATGACTGTCAAAGTAATTAAACGTGGATTTCATAGATGGTACCCAAAGTCCTTCATCTTTGTCGCTCATGATCTGATGTGAGAGCCTGAAATCACCATTTTGGAATTGGGGATAGTTCTTGTTAGCATGCTGAACCTGGCTCAGAACCTGGTTCAGTAAGCCAGCCTGTGCGAAAAGTGGTAGAAAAGCTACCATAAGTAAAAGATATCTTTGTTTCATGACACACCTCATTATTTAGTTTAGGTATAGAATAAGCACTTTCTTTGTTGTGTCAAACTGTATCTTCATGATTGGGCAGCTAATTTCTCCCTCGTTTCAGATAGTAGATTAGATATTGAACAACCCTTAATCAAGCGTTAACTATTAAGGCTTGATTAAGGGTGGATGAAGAAGTGATTGATGTCCTTAAGTGAGGGAGAAGAGTTCAAAATCAAAAGTTGATGCTTAAATACCACCTAAATACCCATAAATGGCCGTGCTTAAATGTCCTTGCAAAATGCCCGTGCACACAGCGGCACGGGCATGTCACATGAGAGCCTGGTTACGGCTCAAATACTATTATCTGCGATGTAGTTTACGAGCTTAGAGAGACTATATACATAGGAGCCCAGCTCGTTATCATACCAGCCAAAGATTTTGGCGTGGGTCACTGGCATACCCAGGTCCTTGTCTGCCCTCAATCCATGTTTTTCCAGAGCTTCGGGTGGGAAGCTGATAAAACCTGTACGGGTATGGGTTTGATGGGCTTCCAGGGTGATAGAGGCCAAGGTCCCGATGAGGTCTGAAGAAACGTTTTGTCTTTCACTGTAAACCAGAAGGCCTTTTTGGGCACCTTTGGCTGCATTAGCATAGACCTCGTTGATCAGTTTGCGATTGATCAAAGGCTCGCCCAGCTTGTCCAGATCGGTGTAGAAAGTAGCATTGAGATTGATGAGCGACACCGTATTTGTGGGAATGCGAACGCTATCGGCCATAAATCCTATCCGTTTGACCTCAGGCATTACCAGCTCCAGAGCTTTGGTGGCACCGGTGGTAGAGAGAATGATGTTGTTCATTACACTGCGGGATTTTCTGAGATCGGTGGCTCCTGCTTTGGGCACGCTATCCAGGATGGATTGGGTATTTGTAGAGGCGTGGATTGTGCTCATGGAAGCGGTTACGATCTTGGATGTGTACTCATTTTCCATAAGGGGCTTGATCATGTGCGCCAAACCGGTGGTAGTGCAGGATGCAGCGGATATAATATGATGTTTGGCTGGGTCATATTCCAGATGGTTGATGCCATAGATCATGGTTTTGGCATCCTCTGGAATCCTGGCAGTACCTTTTATCTTGAAAGGAGCGCTGGCGATCACTTTCATGGCACCGGAATCAAGATGTCCGCGCAGGCAGGGTTTGCCAGCTTCTGTAGCCAGGGTGGGGTCCAGGAAGCCGCCTGAGCAATCTACCACGACTTTCACACCTTCATTCAGCCAATTGATGTCTTTAGGGTCTCGGGCTGTGCGCAGGATTTTTACAGGGATGCCATCGATGCTCAGGATCTGTTTGTCACTATCCAGAATCTTGATCTCGGCTCTTTTACCCACCATACCATAGAGAAATTTGTGGATAGAGCCATAGTTGCTATCTTTTTCGATGGTCTGGATCAGATCATCAAGTTTTGTGCCGACCTCACGTCCGCAATTTACTACGAAGCCATCGAAATGTCTTATGTGGATCTGGTTCCACAAGAGGAGTTTTCCGATTCTGCCCAGGCTGTTTATGCCCAGCAGATTTTTGTTGCGTAAGCTTAGGTTCATGCTTTGGGTCTCCTTTATCTGTTATTTATTTCTAAAAAAGTGAATAAACGCTTTGCAAGGGATAGTGTCCCAGGTAGATAGCTCCGCCGGTGGCATCCAGTGAGATTTTGTCTCCCGCTTTTAGTTGCAAATTCCCGATTCTGCAGGTGGAGTTATCTTCATCCACAAAGAGTTCACGGCAATTTACTATGCCTACCAGACCCAGGCGCGTGGCGGTTACTGCAGCGTGGGAAGTTACGCCGCCTCTGGAAGTTAAAAGTCCCTGGCATTCAAAGAGCAGTGCCATATCATCCGGCACGGTATCCGGCCGTACCAGGATCAAGGGCTTGCCCTGATCTTTGTACATCTCGATGTCTTCTTCACGAATCACAATGATGCCGTTCATGGCGCCTTTGCCAATGCCAATCCCGGTTCCGATGCTATCCATCTTGGAATCTTTGGTGCCTAAAACCTTGTATTCCGGACTTTTGCGGATTACCTGATTTCGGGTCTGGAGTATATATAGCTGCTTTTCAGAGGGGCCTTCAAAGGTAAATTCAATCTCCTGATGGGGATAGCGGTAGTCTTCGATAAGCTGCTTGGCATATCGCAAGAGCTTATGATACAGGGCGGGAAAGTCCTTTTCCAAAGATACGTCTCCCTGTTGCCTTTTCCTTTCTGCTTCAGAAATGGGCAGAGTATGCACCAAACCGGCGACTACGTCTTCTCCCTGGCTGCATAGGGTAAAGTCTCCATTCAGGCAGATGCCGGGTTCCTGGTGCCAATCCGCAAAAGTAAAGAGCACTCCGGTACCACTTTCCAAAGAGATATTGCCCATCACCATCTTTTGGATGATGACTGCCGTTCCCCATTCTTCCGCAATGTGAAGCTTGGTGCGATAGAGCTTGGCGCGTTCTGTATCCCAGCTGTCCAAGACATGGGAGATGGATTTGTAAAGCTGTGTGAAGAGGTCTTGATCCAAGGCTACATTATGATTTTTGAGCACAGATTTATAATCCTGCACCATATCTTGAATCTGTTTAGGGGTGAATTGATTTTTGAGCTGAACGGCATATTGCTTTTTGTAGTCTATCATTACTTTGTCAAATTCATCGCGGTCTATGCCATAGGCCATGCCCCAGCTTTGGATCAGGCGGCGATAGCAATCCCAAGCAGTCCAGCTATAATTCTTGGTTTTGGAAAGTTTGGCGGTGATCTCGTCGTTTAGCCCGATATTCAAGAAAGTATCCATGGCTCCGGGCAGGCTCATCGGCGCTCCGCTGCGTACGGAAAAAAGCAAGGGGCGATCGGGATTGCCAAATTCCAACTTGGTGTAACGCTCCATTTTCTTAAGATTTATGTTCAGTAAAGCGTCAAACTCCGCAGAAATATCGGGGTGAGTATTTATGATATCCCGATTGCGAAAGAGGTCTGTGGTAATCACAAAGCCCGGAGGTACGGGGAATTCATATTGGTACATGCGCTTTAAGAAAAAGGCTTTGGAGCCTAACAAGACCTGATTTTCAATGCGGGAATTACGGGTGTAAAGATGGAAGAAAAGCCGATCCGGATCGTAAGACATCAGTTTAGTGATATCTTCTTTGCTAAAGAGCTTACGCATCGCGTTCAGGGATTCCAAAATCCGGGTGATAAAACCATCCAATCCTTGAACCAAAAAAGACGCAGAAAGCAAGCTACGATAAAATTCCTCGGCAAAAATCTCTGTTTGCTGCTTGCTATTCTTGTCTGCCTCCAATCTGGCTATTTGAGAATCGTAAAAGCGGTAATAGTATTCGTTGATGATCTCGTTTACGCTGTCCTTGAGCAGATTGAAGATATCCAGATATTGATCCAGGCTGAGATTGGAGATGTTTTGGAGTGAACTCAGCATGGCCAGGGCGCTGCCAAAAGCATCGCTGGTCACCATTTCCTGCTCCATGGCGTAATCGTAAATATCCAGAATACGGATGATGCGGCGCAGGGTCTTGCCATTGATGTAAGAGAGATTAAGCTGCTCTCTGCTTCGTTCAAAGAGGCGGCGTATCACGTTTTCCAGCCTGAATACCATGCCCATGGCTTCCAGCTTGGGTTCTTTGTAGATGCCATACATAGAAGGTATGCCCGCGGCGACATGGCGTTTGTAATAGATATTTTCCCAGGGGCTGGTAGGTTTGGGGTCCAGCACTTGAGCATTCAGCCTGCCGATGTATCCCAGCATCTGCCGGATAGAGCTTTCATAGTCTTTGCGGGTGAGGCTGGTGCGCAAGCGGTTTTGCTCTTTGGCATCAAAAAAGTTGTATCGGGAAAGGAATTTCACTATATCATAAGGATCGAGATTGTACTTGTCTTTCAGCAAAAAGTGGCAGTAGCATAGAAGTTTCAGACGTTTGGTATAATAATCCTCTTCCAGGTCCTTAAAGATGATCTCCACCTTTTGCCATGAAAGCGCCAACAGCTCGGTATCGCTGAGCCCGATCTGGGCCAGAAAAGCATTCACAGCCTTGCTTTGCGCCTGTATGCGTTCGTCCGGAGTCTTGATTTGCTGCCATACATCCTCCGGGATATTCTTCTCTAAGGGACTGGGGTCCATCGTAACCCAATAGCGCAGGATTTTCTCTATCAGCGTGATGTGAGTGTTGTTGCTTTCGGTATGCACTTGCTTGCGCAAAAAATGAATGAGGCGGTCTTTACGCTGGGAAAGCTCATCCAGATTTGTACTGGCATCACGAATCTCGCCTTCGGCTCCGATCTCGTTGAAGAATACGGGAAACATTCGCAAAAGATGCTTGCTCTGCACAAAGATGGGCTTTAGCTCTGCTCCCAAAAAGGCAGAAACATCCTTTTGAAAGAGGTCTGTATCTGCAATGAATACTCCCTTGCGGGTCATGCTGATGATGGTGAAGGCGAGCAGGTCTTTGTTTTGCAGTGGGTTTATAGCGATGAGCTCAAGCAGGATGCGCAGGTGTTTTACGTGGTTTTTGTCCACATCAATCTGCCAGTCGCTGGCGATGCGCACTTCTCCGGGAGCCGTGAAGCCGAGGTCTATGATTTGCTCGATGATTTTTCGTTTTAGCTCCAGATTGGAGCCTTTCAATACGGCTTTTCCGATGGTGTGCAGGCAATCCAGTACTATGCTCAGATGCGTCTTGCTAAAGGAATTCAGAGCTTCAAATACCGTATCCAGCATCCGGGATACTTCCGGCGGCGTAAGCTCTTCATATAGATTGGCCAATTGCCGGTTTAAATCCCACAAAAGGTGATCCATGAGGTCTATCATGGTGGGCAGGCCCAAAAGAAAGAAGATGTATTGCACCCGATGGCTGAGATGCGGAAATTCGCGGATATAATCCCGATGTAGGCTTGCAATCTCAGAAAAGGCGGGAACTGCTTTCAGATCAAGAATGCCAGTAGCATCCCTGACCTCTTTCTGCCAATGCTGGTAAAACTCATCAGAAGGCAGAGCAGAAAGGTCTATATGCTCCGGCTTATCTTGCAGATTGCTCAGCCAGGAATTGATATCGGTGCTCTCTTGCCAGTAAGACAGAGTAGCTTCCAGCAAGTATCGCAATAGCTGTGTGCACTGCTGGCTATCGCAGCCTTTTTGCTCCAGCTTTATCAAAGCTCTGCTGGCCACGCTGCTGAGGCGGACAAATAGCATCTCATGCGCTGAGCAAAAGCTTTTTATCATGCTAAGTACACGATCAAACAAAGCAGGCAGCGGATACTCACAAAGGGCAGAACTAAACTCCAGAAAGTCCTGAAAGAGCTTCTTGTGCTCTTCATCCTTTGTGCAAATAATCTCGGCTTTGATGTAAAAATCCAGGATCACGTTCAGGGCAGCTTCAACCTGTTCATGGCCGCAAAACCACCAAAGATCCCCCAGAATGCTGGTACGCATCAAAGCTAAAGCTATTCCAGGATTTACAAAGGGGTGATATAATTCTTCCAAAAAGGCACGCAGGCGCTGGTTGACTCCAAAATAATCACTGGAAAGACCCAGCAACCATTTAGCAGAGTCATCAAACTGTATCTTAATTACCCTGGTGGCTTGAAGGTTCTCGGTTAAAGCCTTCGATTCTAAGCTATCCACAACTGTTTCCTCAATATTTTAGTTTCTTTAATCTCTCCCCCTATAGCCTTTCTAAATGGCAGTCCTTTTCTGTCAAGCGAGATTCTCGTCAACCTAAAGAAATGCGGAATTGCTTGACATGAAAGGGCAGCTCAAATCTTAAGTTATATGGTGAATAGATGAAAATACCCGTCTTATGTATCCTGATCCTATGCTTGATGCCAGGCTTGTTTCTCGCTCAAACAAGCCAGGGGGAGCCTGTGCCCATAAGTTCGGAAGCCATTCAGAACAGCCTCAAAGTCAATCTGGATGAGCCAAGCGCACTGGATTCATTATTTTATGCGGCAGACAGCATTCGTGCTTATTACGAAGATGAGCAGATCTGGCTGCATGGCAATACCTCTATAGAATACAGCAGTTCTAAAATTCAGGCAGATTCACTCTTTCTGGATTTGAAAAAGGAGCAGGCTACCACCTTTGGGCTTACCCTGATGCAGGATGGGGCTCAGCTTTTGATAGGTGAGGATGTAAGCTATGACATTCGCAGTCAGACCGGGCGACTGAGCCAGGGGCAGAGTTATATCGAAAACGGCTATTACAGTGGGCAGGAGATCCGTAAAATAGGCACAGATATTTATGACATTGATGGGGGCAGCTTTACCACCTGCGATCTGGCCGAGCCCAGCTTTTGGTTTTGGGCAAAAGCCATGCGCATATATCAAAAGGACAAAGTGGTGGGGAAACATGTGGTGGCCTATGTGAATCACATGCCTGTCTTCTATTTCCCCTTCGTTACCATGAGTATAAAGCGCGGACGTCATCCCGGCATCCTGGTTCCGGAACCTGGCTATAACAACGTGGATGGCAAATACATCCGTGATCTGGCCGTGTATTACCCTTACAAGGATTTTGCCGATTTCACTCTGGGTATGGACCTGATGGAAAAGACAGGATGGAAGGCTAATTTTAATTCCCGATACTTGAAACGATACTACTACAGCGGTGGTCTGAATGCCAGCTATCAAAAGAATACAAATAGCGCCGGCACTCAATTTGACTGGTCCTTGAGGGCAAATCACCATCATGACCTGCCGGAGAAATCCGCCCTGGACATTTCCCTGGACTTCATCAGTAACAAAAGAATATGGGAAGGCAGTGATCTGGTAGATGAATCCCTGGCTCAAAGGCTGAGTTCCAGCATCTCATATCGCAAGCCCATCGGCACTACATATCTGAATGCAGGTGCTTTGTACAATCAAGACTTGATCAACGATACCGCCAGCCTCAGCTTGCCAAGCGTAAGCTGGAGCGTATCCAGCAGGCCGGTATATGAGCTTTTGGGGCAAAGCAGCGAGGTCTGGTATTCAGGCTTGAGTTTTCATTACAATGCCCGCCTGGATCATAGCGGGAATATCCGCAGCAAGGACCCCTCTTTTCAGGATTACATCTGGGCAAACACACCTGATGACGAGAATCCGGATCAATACCTGGTAGAGCATCACGCAGGCATCAGGCAGTCTCTGGGGCTGTCAAATAGTTTTAACTACCGCGGTTGGCTGAATCTGCGGCAAAGCGTGGACTATAACGAAGCCTGGTTTGACCGCAATCGTGAGCAAGAGAAATGGGTGCGAGGCAATGACTACTCGGCCTCTGTAAATGGCAGCTTCAATCTTTTCGGACTCCGCGCCTTTGGCTCCTCTGGGGTCAATGTCATCCGTCATGTCATGACTCCCTCGGTGGGCCTTACATATCTGCCGGAACATGCTGACAATAACCAATTCTATGGTTTCGGAGGAATATCTCTGAGACAGAACGTAGAGAAACAGGCCAATCTCAGCTTTGGCCTGGCACAGAAATGGCAGCTTAAACTGGGTGAAGAGGGCAATCAGCGCAAGTTAAACGATCTATTCAGCCTGGATTCCCGCATCTCCGCAAATCTTTTCAAGGAAGGCAAACGCTTTGGCAATATCACTCATAGCGTGAATTTCCGGCCTGGACCTTTTGCTCTGGGCTCGCTCAAACATAATAGCTGGAGTATGAACAAGCTGAAAGCGAGTTATAACTCTCGGTTGAGCCTGATCCAGGACACTTATGCAATAGGCCTTGATGATCTGGCTATCAAGAATCAACACTTCTCTCAAACTGTTAGCATCGGCGGAGATGCAAGTTATGCAGATTATTTCCCCATGCCTTTGAATAGAACTTTTTCCGCCTTTGGGGAGGAGACTGCTGCCAAGGCTCCCGGTACCTCGACCGATAGCTGGAATCTATCCCTCACCCACGATCTTTTTGCTCCCAAGAGTCTTTTGAATCCCCGTAGCCAGAATCTCAGGATGAATGCCAGCTTCAAGCTAACCCAAAACTTCAGCCTGAGCTATTCAAACTACTACAACCTGAAAGATAGAGAGCTTATCTCACAGGGCATTAACCTGAGCCGTGACCTGCACTGCTGGAAGCTGGACTTTTCCTTTACCAAACGTAATGAATATTGGGATTACCGCATTGTCTTCTTCAACAAGCAATTCCCGGAATCCCTGAGGTTTAAAACCAGTGACAGTAAAAAGTATTAGACGCGCGATATTTCTGGATCGGGATGGCACGATCAGCCCGGATGAATTTGGCTATATCAAAGACCCTGATCTGTATCATCTTTATCCTGAGACTCCTGACGCCCTGCGCATCTTCAAAGAGCTGGGCTACCTGATCTTTATAGTTACAAATCAAAGCGGTATAGCCCGGGGATATCTGAATCTTGCACAGTTGGATAAAGTGCATGAAAAGATGCTTAGGCTTATCTCAGACGCAGGAATTCAGCTGGATGGCATCTACTTTTCCCCTTATCATATAGATGGAATTGTGCAGCCCTACAATATCGATCATGAAGACCGTAAACCGGGGATAGGTATGTTCAAACAGGCCAGTGCAGAATACAGCTTTGATCCCTGCCAATCCTTCATGATCGGCGATAGAGGCACCGATATTGGCTTTGCCCAAAATTCAAATATGAAGAGCATTTTGCTGCTCAGCGGAAACGGCAAAGAGGAAATGGGCAAGCTTATCAGCTCTGATGCAGAATACAAGCCTGACTTTATCTGCGAGAACATCCTTACCGCCGCCGAAATGATAAAAAGATTTTTCTCATGAAGTTCATCGCCAGATACAGCCCGGAGAAGTTTCAAAACTTCAGTTTCGATGCCCAGATCAAGGCATTAAACAAACTCCTGGCCGAGCTGGAATATGAGCTGGCAGATGCTGACAAACGGCTGTCGCTGATTCAGCAGTTGCAGCAGCTATATCCACTGTGCAAAAAGACCTTACCTGTCAGAATGGACACCCTGATCCGAAATCTGCCCACCGACCCCTTTCGACTCCTGCGTGCCCTCTCTGCCTATCAGGGTGATAAAGCCCTCAAGGATAGCCAGATTCACCTGAAAACCGGAGATGGTAATGCCAGTCCAGACCCAGATTCTATCCAGCGCGCTGCTCAGATCACTGTGATTGCGGATAACCTGCGTAGCGTATTTAACGTAGGTTCGCTATTCCGCATTGCGGAATGCCTGTCTATCGGTGAATTGATCCTCTGCGGGATATCGCCCACTCCCGGGCATCCCAACATGGCAAAAACAGCCCTGGGCACCACTCAGAGAGTGCCTTTCAAGTATCTTGAAAGCACCACGGATGCAGTATTGGAGTTGAAAAGCGCAGGACACAGAATCTATGCCCTGGAGACCGCTGAACCCTCCCGATCGGTGTATAATGCAGATTTTGATCTGCCTTTGGCTTTGGTAGTGGGCAATGAAGCTCTGGGGATTGACCCCAAAGTCTTAAGCCTTTGTGATGAAATAGTATATCTTCCGGTATTGGGCTGGAAGAACTCTCTTAATGTCAGCGTGGCTGCTTCGGTGGCACTTTATCAAATCATGTTTGGAGGCAGATGTGCAAACTAATGAATACTATCAGAAAGTAGCAGAACTAAGCGCAAACAATCAACCCCTCTGGCAGGCCTGCATCATCCACACCGATGGCTCATCTCCGGCCCGGGCTGGAATGAAGCTGCTCATCCCTTACCAAGATGCTGTTTATGGTAATCTGGGTGGGGGAGAGCTGGAACACAAAATCATTGAGTTTGTTCGGGAAAAACAGCCGGCTGAGCCTTTGCAAATCAGCTTTGACTTAGGTAGTGATAAGCTGGAGGATAGCAAGCCCACTACCATGATCTGCGGCGGATCGGTCACTGTGTTCATGGAAGCGCTATATATCCCCAATCAGCTCTTTATCCTCGGAGCCGGACATTGTGGCAAGGCTTTGGGACATCTGGCCAAACTCTGCGGCTTTTGGGTGCACTTAATAGACAAGCGCCAGGATATCCTGGACAATATTCCGCCAGATAGCTTTCACAGCAAGCATCTGATAGACTTTTCCGATGTTTCCCAAGCGGTGAGTTTTGGCCCGCACTCTTGGATAGTGATAATGACCCATGGACATGTGCATGATCAGCGGGTCTTGCAGCAATGCCTCAAGCAAGACTTCCGATATCTGGGCATGATAGGCAGCAAACATAAAGTATCTGAGACCTTTGATATATTGCGTGAACAGGGCTATAGCGATGATCTGCTCAATCAAGTGCATGCTCCCATCGGGCTTCGGATTGGCAGCCAGCAGCCTTATGAAATTGCCATCAGCATTATGGCAGAAATCATAGCTGAACTGCGGCATAATACATCTCCAAAGCTGATTTCATAAGCAGAAATCTTAAACAATAAAAAAAGGAGCTCGATACGTATCGGGCTCCTTTTGATATATATAGGGAAGTTTATTTCATTAAGATCATCTTACGGCTTTGTCTTTTCTCACCTTGCAAGGCAGAATAGAAATACAGGCCACTGGACACTGCATTGCCGTTTTCATCCTGTCCATTCCAATTGAAGCTGTGAGTCCCTTCTAACAGCTCTCCTTGATGGAGCTTTTTCACCAATTGTCCTTTGGTATTGTAGATAGCAAGTTCAATCTCGCCTTTCTGAGGCATATCAAGCGCTATCGTAGTGGAGGGATTGAAGGGATTAGGATAGTTTTGTTTCAGTTTGGGACTTTGCAGTCCGGGAGTTACCAGGTCTGCGTTTGAAACAGTTTGATTATTCACCTTTTGAGCGTATAGTCCCAAAATCTCAGTTTTACCGCTGCTACGTCCATCGGCCCAGACTATATAAGCGTTGTTGTTCATAACACAGGCTTTAGGCTCGTACTGACCTTTCCCTGCATCAGAAAGGACGGCTCCTCCACCTCCAATGACGAGATCGCCATTGTTGTTCAAATAGTCATAATATATATCACTATCCAAGGCAAGGTATTCGGTCCAGGATACCATAATCCCGTTGTCATCAAAACTAACCAGATTGGGATCGGACTGTGAGGAGTCTCTTTGTGCCACGGCATTGCCGAGAGTTCCCCATAGGGGAGTTCCTGAGAAGCTGAATTTTTGTGCCATTATGTCATACTCGCCGCCGACGTTTTCGCACCAGGCGGCTATGATCCCATGATCGGTAACCGTGAGATCGACAAATTCTTGCTCCAGGCCGCTGGCTGCGACCTGTAGTCCTTGTGAATCCCAGAGCCTCTCGCCATCGCCGGAGATATGCTGGGCATAATATTGCAAGGCGCCGCCGCGGCTGTCTTTCCAAAAAATTGCCACACCTTGATCAGTGGCTTCGGCCTCAGGAATAAGCTGAATAATATAGCTATCTATATCGGTAGTTTGCAAACCAGCATCTTCCCAACCGGGATAAGCATTGCCATCTTCGCCCACACGTTTGGCCCAGATGGTCTGAGAAAATGTGCTGGTATGGCTTCTGTGCCAGATATAAGTATCACCTACTATGTGCTTTAGCAGGCATTCATCAAACAAGTCATTACCGGTCAGGGTTGAGACCAGGATGCCATTTGGCCCCCAGAGTTTTTCTGAATTCATGATCCTCTGACCGTAAACATGGAATACAAAAGTGCTACTGACTGCATCCCAATTTGACCAGCCAATGTAGAATGAGCCATTATGATAGGAGATTTTCGGATCAAGCTGTTTTAAGGATTCATCGTCAGTGACCTTGATACCATTATCGCCCCAAAGCCTGTCTCCATTTACGTCAATAAGCTGGGCATATATATTGGGATTATCATAGCGGCTATCCATCCAAACCAAGGCTATCTGATCATTATCTGTCACTACAGCATGCGGTAACGCCTGATGACCACCACCTTCCAGAGTTATGGGGCGTCCATTAGTTTCCAGAGCGGTCTGGCCGTCTTCAGTCAGGATTTGATAAAATAGGCGGTAGCCGTCGTTCGCAAAACGGGTATCTTTCCAGATAACTACACTGTCATTGGAGCGAGGCAGGATCATGTATTCTCCTATGGGTGTATCGCCACTTAGGCCCCAGAATACTTGCTGGCCATCGGTCGGTAAAAGTTCATTGCCACTGGCATCCAAAGCTTGATAGTAGATCCCTACGCTGCCATTTCTAATATCCATCCAATTCACGAAAACGTGGTCTCCGCTGGCTTTTATCAAACCGCCATTTTGTTCGTTGGGCTTGGTACAAATAGCTTTTCCACCCGGAGTCCACATAGCCTGACCTGCGCTATTCAGATGTTGAGCATAGACGTCGTCATTAGGAGCGTTTCCATTGCGCAGATCATCCCAGACTATATATACTCCACCGTTATTATCGGCATCCATTCGCTGGCCGATCTGAGCAAAATCGGCAGTAACCAACGCTATACCATCCTCTCCCCAAAGCTTGGTGCCATCGGCCGCTAACTTCTGAGCAAAAAGGTCTGCGTTTTGTCTGTCCAGACGAAAATCTTCCCAGACGATTACGGCGGCATTGTCAGTAGTAGCTTGAATCCGAGGATTTTTCTGAGGAATAGTATCCTGTTCGACATAGACTATAAAGGGGTCTGGCCATAAGATTTCTCCGGCCAGGTTGATTTTCTGAGCATAGATATCAGGATCATTAGAGCGCTGGTCTGTCCAGGTAAACACAAAGTCTCCACCGCTAAGAGCAGCCAGCCTCACACCAAATTGGTTCCCGGTAGCTACTGCCAGAGCCAGTGGATCAGCCCAGGTCATATTACCATTGGCATCAAAGTGTTTGGCATATATATCTTCATCGCCCACATAATTATGAGTGTAGGCCATCATCATGCCACCCTGTCCATCGGGAAGCATAGTATTTTGCACCTCATCACCAGGGCCATTGGCCACCGGGATACCGTTTACAGTCCAAAGAGGCTCGCCCGAAGCTGAAAGCCGCTGAGCGTAGAGGTCTTTGCTGGGATTTCGGCTATCTCCCCAGATTATGAAGGCACCACCATCGTTGTCGGCTTCCATATTGATGCCCAGCTGCATGCTGTTACCTACGCATACCGGTTTTCCACCTTCCTGCCACATGAGTTCACCGTTTGCATTAATTTTCTGGGCATAGACATCTCCATCCAGGTCTTCAGAAAAGTCTATCCAGGCAATGATATAATTGTTGTCTGAAGTACGAGTGATTACAGGGTCTTCCTGGCGGTCTGGTTTGCCATCAATAAGCACAGGATCACCCCATACCATATTGCCACTGGCATCCACTTTTTGGGCCCAAAGGTCCCTTTCACCCAACTGGGTATCACTCCACACGTAGATAGCTCCGCCATCAGGCGTATCAATTCCCGTACGGAACCATTCAATATTGACTCCCTGACGGATGGGAACTGCATCGTCCCACATCAATTCTGCGGATAATAAAGCTACTGACATTATCAGTAACATGATCAGAGTTATATGTTTCACACTCATCTCCTTTATTTAATATAAATTTTGAAAAAACTGACCCGCTTTTATGCGGGTATATAAACTCAAATACTCATATATGCAATATGAGTTCCAAATCAAAATTAAACTGCCAGGCAGGGCATAGCGGGCTGGAGCGATTAACATGTTTTGAATTCGTTTTTAACTCGAGTCCACTCGAGCCTTCGAGTCAGCTCGAGTTAAAAACGAGTCAGGCCTGAATTCATGTATAAGGAAGCGCAAGGGTAAAAACATTCCAAACCAGGTGAACAGATATAGGATTCTTATCTATGGTGATCAAGATTTTACCGTCATATCCTGGCCCTGGACGAATACCCGCGAAATCTCGAAATCCTCACTCATAAAGCAAATCTGGCTCAAGCTGTGGCCTCCGATATCAAAGCCCTGGGGCGGTTTGAGCAGGATGAAATCGGCATCTTTATCTGCGTTTAGCGATCCTATGCGATCCTGAAGTCCTAAGATTTTAGCGCTGCCCAGAGTGATATGGTAGAGCATTTGCGGTGGTAAAACCGGCGATGTGCTTTGGCGGAAATTCATCTGTTTGGCGTGGTAGAGCATATTCAGAGTGGTTCCTGCTCCCACATCGCTACCCAAAGCAAAGGGTATCCCCTTATCGGATATAAGGTTCAAGGGATACTCGCCACTTTTCAGATAGAAATTGGAATCCGGACAGTGGGCTATAGCGGAGCCACTATTTTTGAGCAAATCAAGCTCGGTTTCCGAAAGATGGATAGCGTGTCCCAGAATAGTGCGGGGGCCCAAAATGCCAAAATCGGCATAAACTTTGGTGTATGAACTGCGGCCAAAGATTTCTTTGACCCAGGCAATCTCATCCAGATTTTCGGAAAGATGAGTCTGGATAAAGCTATGATGTTTAGCGGCATATTTACCGGTTTCCCGCATCAAAGCCTCAGAGCAGCTTGGGGCAAAACGGGGGGTGAAGATATATCCCAAAAAGGGATTGTCCCAGATTTCAGAAAGTTCGATGCTATGCTTTAAGGCATAATCCGTGCTCTGCAAAAGACCCTCCGGAGCATTCATATCCATCATCGTCATGCCGATTTTGGCACGAATTCCCATCTCACGCGCCACTTCAAAGGCAATCTCTGCAGCCTGACGGTATGGAGCCGTATAAATCACAGAAAAGGTGGTGCCGAATTTGAGTAAAGCCCGATAAAAATCTTGGCTTAACCGGCGGGCGAAAGAAGGCTCGCTGCTGCGCATTTCTTCAGGGAAGACGTTTCGCTTCAGCCAGGGCAGCAAATCCGGTTCATACAATCCCCGGATGCGATATTGAGAAAGATGTACATGCAGATCGATCAGGCCAGGTAGCATGATGTACTGCCGATAGTCCTCCCAGGCCCCTGTGAAATCTCGGAATGGGATGATGGAGTGGATTTTTTCACCATCAAAGCTTAGCACATGATCGGCCAGAAAATCTGCTTTAGTAGCGGAAACCGGATTGAAGATATTGCTGCGAAAGTGTTGCATGGCTATGGCCTGAACAGTTCATAGTGCAGAATCTGGCTTTGACCAAGGCCAAAGTGCAATTCCGGGGCGTTTTGGGTGCTGCTGCCTTTGGCTGAGCTGAGCTCACGAATCAGGCTGTATTCACGCCCAGCTTTATCTTTGAGATGCAGCTTTACCCTTGCCCCAAAAGCAGGGCTATTAGGATGTTCAGCGATATTTTCCTGGATAGGGATCAACCGAGTGCTGCCCTGGTCGTAAACAGGTTTGAGATACAGGGATTTGTTATCAGTATTAGTAACATTACACAGGATTTTAGTGCCGTTTCCGCTGCCCAGCACCAGATCGATGAGCCCGTCCCGATTGAGGTCTCCTGCAGCACAAGACCAGCCATTGTAAACCCTGGCGCCAGCCAGGAAGGTAATATCTGTGAAAGTGCCGTCGCCGTTGTTACGATACAAATAGCTACGGTCGTTTTCATAGACGCTGCTAATATAAAGATCAAGATAGCCGTCGTTATCGGCATCAAAGAAAAGTGGTTCTGCATGCAGCTCATCATAGCTGATGCCGCTGAGCTCTGTAATGTCTGTAAATTGCCAATAGTAGAGAGTATCTGCACCTACTACCCTGTGCGTCAGACCATCATTGCGATATAGGAAAGTGGTATCCGAGATATCCAAAAAGCGGGGATGGGCCAGATTTGCTATGATCAAATCCAGATCGCCGTCATTATCGATATCTCCCCAATCCGCTCCGATGCTGTGCCCATAATATCCATTTTTATATTCACCGGCCACGCCATAAAGGGCAGCTATGTCTATGAATAGAGAATCGGCCTGCTTGAACAGGAAGTTGCGGTTAAGGCGGTAGTTTGTAACCAGGATTTCCTGTTTTCCATCGTTGTCAAAATCTGCTGGAGCCACTCCGCGTCCAGCCTGCCCTGGATCGGAAGTATATGTCGGAATGCGAAATCCTCTTTCCTGGCTTTTGTCGCTAAAGAAGCCTGCATCGTTCTCCCAGAAGAAATCCGGGAAACCGCTCTGCTCCTGCCAGATTTCGTAATTTGCCATATATAGGGAAGGAAAGCCGTTTTGATTGATATCAATAAATGCAGCGCCTTCGGTGGGCATTTGATCGTCGATATCACCGGCTTTGGCATTGACTTTTACAAAAGAGTGATCTGGATTTTGTTTCATGAGGGCATCCCCAATTCCATCTGAACTGTGAGACAGGCTTGCAAAATCCAGCATACCGTCTCGATTGAAATCTGCCCAGAGGCCTCCGCTGGCAGGCAGGGTCATGGCAGTATCGGGATGAGCGGCAAAATTAAACGAACCGAGATTGCGGTAGATTTTGCGGCCATTAAAGAGTATATCCAGCAGGCCGTCGTTGTCATAATCCGCCAAGGCTACGCGAGTGAATCTGTGATCATCAAAGCTGTGCGTATCTTCGAAAATGATGCCGTCATAATCGAAAATCTTCCGCAGGTATTCTTCAGGGCTCTGGTTTATCTTCATCCTGGCCAGAATGCTGGTGATCATTGCCATGGCCTGGGTATCATACTGTTTTCTGGGGGCGCCGTAGATCAGACATTGGCCAAAGTCTTCGATCGCCTGTTTTTGATACTTTGACCTACGATACAGTGCGTTTATCTTGCTCCGCCAAAAGTACAATTCTGCCAGTTCTCCTTTATCATTTGAGGCAAAAGAGACTTGGGCTATCATGTCAAAAAGCTGGAGTTGCTTTCTGTTTGGCTTTCTGTACAGGCCGATCAGCTCTTCTTCGTCGCCGTAAAAAGGATCGTGTGATGCCCTTGCCTTAAGTTTGGCAAGCTCATAATAATAGTGGGTTTTCACTTTTTGCAGCAGGACTCTGTTTGCCCAGGTCTGGGGTGAATAGGAGTCGTGCAGCACTATGGCGCTGTCTGCCAGGCTGGCTGTAGATAGGGCTGCATTGGCCATATTAAGCAACTTGATATTTGAGCCGGCATCTGCCTGCTGTCTTCTATTTGAGGGGCTGGCCAGATATAAAGCTGAGATATAGGCATGAGATGGGGATTTGCTCTTGTGCTCTTCGATAACCCTCAGCATCTGGGTAAAATCTTTGAGCTGGGATAGATGATACAGATGGTAGTAGTAGGCCGCTTGGTGCCATTTGGAATTCGGATAAACTTCGTAGAAAGAGATGATCAGCTCCATGGCTTCATGAGGCGAAGCCAGGGTGGATAGTTCATCCAGGTAAGTTTTGGCATTGGCTTCGATTATATCGTTGTATTCGCTGAGATCTTGCAGTTTATCCAGCTCAATATCTTCGTTGATCCCGCTGTAGTAAGCGAAGACTAAAGAATCTGCCTGGCTTACAAAGCTATCGCAGAGCAGAGCGAGCTTGATCTGCATGGCCGTAGAGTCTTCCTGGATAACGGTTTGCAGGATTAGCCATTGCAGGGCATCTTCCAGAGAGCCGGTATCCAGAGCGAGACGGTAGTGAAGATCAGCGGCTAAATCTATCTTTTTGACTCTTTGAGCATATTCCAGCAGGGCCTTTTGATCGTCCGGGTCCGTGCTATTTGCCAGAAGCATAAAGTCATTCTCATACTTCTGTATCAGCTGAAATTGCTCCCGCTCCAGCAGGAAACGCAGGTCTTCGGCATCCAGGTCCTGGGTTGCTATAGCGCTGCTTGCACTCAGCCAGAGCGTGATAATCGAAAGTACAAATACAATCCTTTTCATCTTAATCCAAACTCCTGATCAGCTCTTCTATCTCTTCTTTACTAAAAGTATAAG
The DNA here is from genome assembly GCA_023230795.1 of Candidatus Cloacimonadota bacterium. Classification (GTDB taxonomy): domain Bacteria; phylum Cloacimonadota; class Cloacimonadia; order Cloacimonadales; family Cloacimonadaceae; genus UBA5456. Next base: position 993 of record JALNWR010000007.1, on the reverse strand, counting down.
CTGTATTACAGTAATGACAAACTGGAGAAATCTCTTCCTTCATGCTTTGCAATTCTTCTTTTCCCAAAAGCAGGAGGACATCGGCAAACCGCTCTTTGCTGCAATGACATTGGAATTTTATGGGAGTGGTTTTACTGATCTGCCAGGGTAATTCTTTCAGGACGAATATATCCAGGATTTGATTGATAGTAAGGCCCATGTCCATAAGATCAGAGATATTGGGAGTATTTATAAGATTCTCTTCCAGCTGTGCGATCAGTTTCTTATCGGCTTGGGGCAAGGCCTGGATCAGGATTCCGCCAGCAGCCCGGATACGGGCTTTCTTGTCGATTAAAACGCCCAAATTCACAGCGGTGTGTATCTGCTCGCTTTGCAAATAGTAATGTGCCAAATCGTGACCGATCTCGCCGGTAAGCAGCTCAATCTTGCCTTCATAGGGAGCATTGAGCCAGGTTTGCTTGATCACAGTTAAAGTTCCTTTGCCAAGAGCTTTCCCCACCTTGAGGTTGTCCCGATTTTCTGGCATCCAGAGCTGAGGAACAAAGGCGTAGCCCTTGAGCATGCCTTCTTTGCTGGCAATAACTAAGCCGCCCTTTAATGGCCCTTCTGCATCAATGCGGATGGAGACCTCGCTGAGATGAGATTTGAGTTCGCCACTCATCAAGGCTGCGGCGGTAATCAAGCGTCCCATAAAGATAGAAGGCAGAGGGTAAAGATCGTGGATATCTCTTACATGCTGTACTATGGCTGTGGTTTCACAGGCAAAAAAGCGGAATTGGTTGTCGGCGATGCTGCCTCGCAGCAGGGTTCCATCAGGGTTGTTCATCTTGTATCCAATCTGTTGTTATTAAGGTTTTGGGATAATAAATCTGCAAAATATCGGTGTATTCATGGTCGGTTCTGGCCAATCTGAGAGCTCCCACCTGGCACATACCCACCCCGTGTCCTGAGCCGCGACCTTTGATCATTATAGTAGCGGGTGGAGAGATGGTG
>JALNWR010000006.1 GCA_023230795.1 Candidatus Cloacimonadota bacterium | reverse complement strand
GGACGCCATTTTAGATAGCAACCTACAGCTACACAAGGTTATAGAGTCCTGTAGGGACGGCATTTCAGATAGCAAACACCGACCAGTCCATAATCAGACTCTCGTAAAATGGGGGGAATGCCTGTAAATGAGATCATACTTGACAAGTTTTGCCATTCCATTAAAAGGGTAAAATGAATTCGAAATACTTATTGATCATTATATTAACGGCCTTCGTGATCGTGGGGCTGTATCACGTCTTTGCGGTGGGACGCTTCAATTATCCGGAGTATCGTCTCAAAGAAGGGCAGGTAGCAGAGACGGAGATTCTTGCGCCCTTTGATTTTCCGATCTTGAAATCTTCTGAGCAGCTCAGCGTAGAGCAGGAAGAAAGCATTCAGGCGTTGCCCATCCCGTATCAGCTTTCAGATGAAGCTTTGTTTGAAGCTTTTAGCCGTTTGGATGAGGTCTGGGAAGTGATCTACAGCCATCCTGATCTGCTGGCTGGACAGCTTTCACATGAGCTGGCCAAAGCAGGCTTTATGATTCCTGAGGAGGCTCTGAAATTTGCCGGAAATCCGAAGCAGCGGGATCTGCTCTATGAGAAGCTGAGAGGGGAATTGAATTCTCTTTACAACCAGGGTATTTACGAGGATTTAGAGGCTGATAGCCTCAGCCTGTGGAGCTTTGGCGAGGAGAGCAGGAAATCTATAGATGCATTCCTGAGTGTGAATGTGGCCAGAGATACGCTTGCAGCCGCCATTCCTGAAGCAGAGGGCTTGATTCTGGCCTTGTCCGGCGATCTCATCAGGGCAAATATTATGCCCAATAACGAGCTCAGGGCAGAGCTGAGCCAAAGACGCTTGCGCGAGATTCCCCAGACCGAAGGGGTCGTGCTGCAAAATGAAGTAATCATCCGCAAAAACTCACGGGTATCGCAAAGCGATATAGACAAATTGGAGTCTTTGCAGGCGGCTTTTCGTAATAGAAATGTAGGCAAATCAATATTTCAGCAGACTTTGATAGCCTTGGGTATGCTGATCTATTTCTTTACGATTCTGCTTTTGACGAATTACTATTCTGGCGTGAGCGGCAAGGAAGAAAAGAAGCATATCAGCGATTATCTGCCTGTGAATCTGGGCTTTATCTTGCTGACACTATTTGCTATTCTGGCAAATCATGTTTTTAGTTTGAACAATCTGCTGATCCCCTTTGCCTTGACCGCGATCGCTGCCGCCATACTGGTTTCGGTGGATTTTGGCATTCTTTACAGCGTGTGCTCCATGCTCATTATCAGTCCTTTCATAAATTGGGAGACCTTTCCCCCGGTGATCTTCGTTCTTAGCACGATCAGCACTTTGGTCTTGATCAAGCGTCAAAAAACCCAGCATGAGTATCTGACTATCTGGTTTTATCTGGTGATAACTACGAGTTCTTTGAATCTGGCTTTATCCCTTTACAAAAGTGATCCCATCAATATTCTCTTTCGCAATATCGGCTTTAGCTTGATTTCAAGTGCGATCAGCATTATGGGTATCATCATGGTGGTGCCTTATTACGAAAAGAAATGGAATCGCGCTACCAAGCAGACCCTTTTGGAACTTTTGGACTTCAATCATCCCTTGCTCAAGAAACTGGCTACCTCAGCGGTGGGCACCTATCATCATAGCCTCATCGTGGGCAATCTGGCAGAAAGAGCGGCAGAGGCCATCGGCGCAAATCCCCTCCTGGCAAGGGTCGGAAGCTATTATCATGATATAGGCAAGATTATCAATACCGAGATTTTCACCGAAAACAATGAAGAATCCTCTGATATTCACGATGAAATGACTCCGGATAAAAGCGCCTCGCTGATCAAGAATCATGTATTGGAAGGGGTCACTATGGCCAGAAAATACAAGATTCCGCAGCCTGTGATAGATATCATTACTCAGCATCATGGCAATAGCACCATTCGCTATTTTCATGATCAAGCCGAGAAGATGAAGCTGCCTATGGATTCAGATACATATAAGTATCCGGGCCCCAGACCGCAAAGCAAGGAAGCCGCTCTGGTAATGATCGCAGACATTGTGGAAAGCACTACCAAGGCCAAGACCATCACATCGGAGAAAGATTTGGAAAAGATCATAGATGATACCATTTCCAGACTGATCCGGGAAGGGCAATTTGACGAAGCGCCGATCACCATGAAAGATTTGGCCGTGATCAAAGAATCCATGATGCCGGTCTTGGGCAGCATATACCGCAAGAGGTTGGACTACCCCGAAGAAAATGACAAGTCTTGAGATTCAGGGAGATTTGCCTGATAGTATAAGCGCAAATCAGATACAGAGCTTTGCCGGCCATATCCTGGATAACGAAGCGGCAGATACGGATTTTGAGATATCTCTGCTGCTCACGGATAGCGCTACAATGCGGGAGTACAACCGCAAATACAGAGGGGTGAATGCCGATACCGACGTTCTGAGCTTTGAGGGCGAAGAGCTTGATCTGAAAGGCCGAAAAGTTCGCTTTTGCGATATTATTATTGACACAAATCAGGTCTTCAGGCAAAAGGGAACAAATACGTATTATGAGGAATTTTGGCAGGTCTTGATCCATGCTTTGCTGCATCTGGCAAGCTATGATCATACAAAACCTGCAGACAAAAAGAAAATGGAAGACGCCGAAGATAATTACCGAAAGCTGATTCCGGGAGAGTTTAAGCGTGGATACTAAAAGTTTGTATCTCATAGTCTTTATCCTTCTCTCGGCTTTCTTTTCGGGCAGTGAGACAGCAATGTTCTCACTCTCCCGCGTGTATCTTAAAAAGCTTGAAAATAGCGGTGGCAAGAGCGCAAAGATGGTTTTAAAACTTCTTTTAAGACCCAAGCGCCTCCTGGTCACCCTGCTGCTATGTAACACCTTTGTAAACATGGCCATATCATCCTTTAGCACCTTGATTGCTTACAATATGGCCAAAGCCCAGGGCTGGGATTTATCTCTGACCATCACCATACAGATCATCCTGGTCACTATCGTGATCCTGATCTTTGGAGAGATAGTGCCCAAATTGCTTGCACTGGCCCTGGCAAATCAGATATCGCTTATCATAGCGTATCCGATCAGCGTTATACAGTTTATCCTCAGCCCGGTGGTCTGGATATTTGAAAGTCTTAGTAATGTCATATCCCGCAAGGATTCTGTGGATAGGAAAGTCAATCAACGCTTCACTCATGAGGAATTTCACAATCTCATCCAGAGCGAATCGAGCTCCGGCACTTTACAGGAGCATGAAAAGCGCATGCTGGTGGGTCTTTTCCGCTTTCGTGAAGCTGAGATCAGCGAGATCTATGTGCCCCGGGTAAAGATCACGGCTATTGAAGAAAATCAGAGCCTGGATGACTTGCGTGAGCTGGTATTGGAAAATGGCTATTCCCGCATTCCGGTCTATCGTGAGTCCATCGATGACGTCATCGGCATCATCTATGTGAAAGACCTGCTGCTGTTTCCTGAGAAACAAAGCCTCACCGAGCTTATGCGGCCGGTTTGGTTTGTGACGGAAAACATGAAGATTCAAAGCCTGCTGAATCAGTTCAGACTGAGGAGATTGCAGGTAGCCGTGGTGGTGGATGAATATGGCGGCACCTCTGGCATCATCTCTTTGGAAGACATCCTGGAAGAAATCGTGGGCGAGATTCAAGATGAGTATGATGCCGATGAGATTCCGGAATTCATCAAGCTCGAAGACGGCAGCTTCCTGGTGAGCGGAAACTATAGCGTGCGCCAATTTAACCAGGAATTTTCCCGTGAAATATCTGTGGATGAATATGACAATATGGCGGAATTTCTGCTGGCTCAATTTAATCATGTACCGCAAGTGGGAGAATCCTGGTGCCTGGATGAAAATCTGGAATTTGAGGTTCTGGATAGCGATGAGAAGAGCATCAAACAGATTCGGGTGAAGTGCCATCAGGACTAATATGAGAAAAGCTGCCTTTTGTCTTATACTGCTTTTGTATGCGCTTACCTTAAGTGCTATTTCGGCAGAATATAAGATAAGCTCTTTCGGCATCAAAGTAGCCGATCTACGCCTGGAATTTCAGGCTAATAAGGCTATAGCCAGAGTCCAAAACAGCGGCAAAGTATGGATATTCCCCCATATCAACAATCTCTATGAGCTGGAGTTTGATGATCAGTTTTTGCCCCATAAGTATCTGCGCACCATACATCAGGGAGAGCTCAGAGATTCTGTGCTCACGCTTTACGCTCCCCCTTTGGCTACTATGCATCGCAAAAGCAGCGGCGAGCAGACTTCCTATCGTATCGATGCGTCGGTGCGGGATTTCTTCAGCTTTTTGAGCAAGCTCTGCCGCCATAAAAACATCAGAGGAAACTTTCTTTTGGATGGCAATGGCGCTATTTGGCAGGCTAATGTAAGCGCTGGCGAAACCGACGAGATCAAGACCGCTATCGGCAAGGTTGCCGCCCGTAAACATGAGATATCTCTCAAGCCGCTCAGCCAGGAAAAAGCGCCGTATGTAGATATGCTGACACACAATTTCCTTTCTGAAGACACCCGCATGAGCATCTGGGTCTCAGAGCAAGGTCTGCCCGTGAAAGCGCAGCTTAAAAAGAAAGCCTGGAGAATGAACTGGGATATTGAGAGCATTCACAAATGAGGGCAAGACATTATCTTATCCTGATGATATTATGGATGTTGCTGATCTGGACAGTATCTTCTTTGCCCGCAAAAGATCTTCCTTCAGTGGATATATGGGGCTTTGACAAGCTTGCTCATCTGGGGATTTATCTGATCTGGGGAATCTTGGCGGTGCTGTTTTTATCGAAGCGCAAATCCTCTACCGCAGTAGTTTGCTTTAGCTTTTCGCTGATGCTGCTGATCGCGGCGCTGGATGAGTATCATCAGCATTACATTCCGGGAAGACAGGTCTCTGGGTATGATCTGCTGGCAAATGCCACTGGCCTTGCGCTGCCCTTTATCCTCTACATCGTCTTCAAAGCAAAGGATGTAGCGTGATCGCAGTAAAGAAGCTCAGCATCAGCCTGGCCGGACAGGAAATCCTGAGTGGACTTGATTTTGTATTGCCCTTCTCAGAGAATCTGGTAATTCTGGGAAAGAGCGGCTCCGGTAAAACGGTGCTGATCAAAAGCATACTGGGTATATATCCCCCGGATGAAGGTAGCATCATTATAGATGGCTGCGATATTTACGATTGCACAAAACCCGAACTGGATAGGCTGAAGAAACGCTTTGCTATGGTCTTTCAACATGCGGCTTTGCTGGATTCTTTTACCATATTTCAAAATGTAGCCCTGCCATTGTATGAAAGAGGCGAAAAAAATGAGCAGCAGATCATGAGCAGAGTATCTGAAAGCCTGGAGCTGGTGGGGCTGGCAGATACCCTGGAAAAGTATCCCGCCGAGCTGAGCGGAGGCATGCGCAAACGCATTGGGATCGCCCGGGCTTTGGTCTATAAGCCGGATTATCTGATCTTTGATGAACCCACCAGCGGGCTGGACCCCATCACGGCAGAGGAAACTCTGTATTATATGACTCAGATTATCAAAAACAACACTGCCACGGTGATAACCATCACTCATGATATCTCCACCATCGCCAAGCTGGGGCAGAAAGTGCTTTTTATCGATGGCGGGAAACAGGTCTATTACGGCTCATATCAGGGCCTGATGAAAAGCGATAACGAAATTATCCGCCAGTACTTTGCTTCATGAAATCCAGATATCTGACATCTCTGGCATTTCTCACCGCCACCGCTTCGGTGATCTATATAGTGGAAAGCCTGATCTTCCGGATGCTGCCTTTGCCATTCTTGCGCTTGGGACTGTCCAATATCGTGGTCTTGTATCTGGTCTGGAATCGGCGTATTTTCAGTGCCGTGATAGTGAATCTGGCCAAATCCATAGTGGGCGGAGTAGCTACTTTTACCCTGCTCAGTCCCACCGTGATTCTCTCTGTGAGCGGCGGCTTTATAGCTGTTCTGATCATGAGCGCAGGGCTTTTGATGCGTCCTCGTTTTAGCCTTATCGGGATCAGCATTTTGGGCGCTATCTCACACAATCTCACCCAGTTAGTCCTGGCCAGATATCTCATTATCACAAACGACAGCCTTTTTGTGTTGACACCAATCCTGATCTTATTTGGCTTGATTAGTGGGATAATCACCGCATATATATCTTATTATTTAGAGGAAAAAATACCGGCCTTGAAGGCTTCGACATGGAAAAAAGAAAAAGACAGCACAGACTCGGCAAGATAATCAGCTTGATCGCGATCGCCATCTGCATCGTGATCGGGATGATAGCAGGTACCATCTGGTTTTATTCAGATACCCTGCCTCCTACCAGTGAGCTCAGAAATTTCACTATGCGTAGTGGTTCTGAGGTCTATGACCGTAGCGGAAAGATGATCTATCTGTTTGCCTTTGAAAAGCGTAAGCTGGTATCTCTTAAAGAACTGCCTGACTATCTGGTGGATGCCCTACTGGTTACTGAAGATAAGAACTTTTACAAACACCATGGCATCGATATTCTGGGCAATATCAGGGCTTTGGCGATAGACATTGTGCGCATGGATTTCTCGCAAGGTGCCAGCACTATCACCCAGCAGATGGCGCGCAATATGTTCCTTACCCTGGATAAACGCATCTCCCGCAAGATGAAAGAGATCATCCTGGCCTTTCGTATTGAGCGGGAATTCAGTAAAGACGAAATCTTGGAGATATACTTCAATAAAATCTTCTGGGGCGGGCAATTGCACGGGATAGAAGCTGCAGCCTTGAATTACTATGGCAAGCATGCCAGCGACCTTACTCTGGCAGAATCCGCCGCTCTGATTGGCATGATACAGCGTCCCAATTACTACAATCCTATCAAGCATCCGGAGCGCACAGAAGCAAGGCGAAACCGGGTGCTGGGCAGAATGCTTCAGGCCAGGAAAATCAGCCAGGAAGAACATGATCTGGCGATAAGTGCACCGCTGCGCAGACAAGGCAGCTCTATGCGCCAGACCGCCTCGGATTACTTTATCGAACACATCCGTCTGTATCTGGAACGCAAGTATGGCACAGACCGTCTCTTTGAGGGCGGGCTAAGAATCTATACCACTTTGGACCAAGACCTTACCGTGTATGCAGATTCCGTATTGAACGATTATCTCACCCAAATAGAGAATCGCTATAATTACAGCAATAAATTCGCTGATATCAGCGCCAATGCCTATGATGTCAATACCCGCTATCTTCAGGGTGGCCTGGTGCTGATGGAAAATGATACCGGCTATGTGAGAGCGATGATCGGAGGCCGGGATTTTGCCCATAGCAAATTCAACCGTATGACCCAGGCCAGAAGGCAGCCCGGCAGCGCCATCAAGCCCGTCTATTACACGGCTGCTATCGAAAAAGGTTATACTCCTGCCACCGTGATCAAAGATGAGAGAATCTCCCTGATCGCCGGAAATGGCAAGCTATGGACACCCAGCAATTACAGCAAGAAATTCTATGGCTTTACCCGCATGCGCACTGCGCTTACTCACTCCTATAATATCTGGGCTGTGAAAACCGCTATTGATCTGGGTTTTGATACCATGACCGATGCATTCAACCGCTTTGGCATCAATCGGAAAGTAACAGATTATTCGGCAGCTTTGGGCACTTATGAAGTAACGCCTATTACCCTGATATCGGCTTATACCACATTCCCAAATCAGGGAACCAGAGTATCGCCCGTCTTCATCCAAAGAGTGGAAGACCTTGATGGCAGAGTGCTGGAGCGGGGCATCGCTAACAAGAGCACGGTCACCAGCGCTGAGGTCAGCTATTTGATGACCAGCATGATGCAATCCGTAACTACATCCGGAACCGGTGCGGGAGCCAGGAAGAACTATCATTGGCAGGTAGCCGGGAAAACCGGAACCTCCAGCGATCACCGCGACGCCTGGTTCATCGGCTTCAATCCCAAGTTTACCCTCGGCATCTGGAATGGCTTTGACAGCAATGCTAATATCTCTTCCAGCGCTGCCTGCACCCCCATCTGGGGACAGATCATGACCCACTGCATCAGGCTGGACAATCGTGGTAAACTGCCCAGCAGCGATCATCCCAGCTATGTCTTTGAGCGTCCGGATGATATAGTGACCCGCACTATCAATCCCAAGACCGGATTTGTGACAAAGCAAGGCGGCATAGAAGAATACTTTATCAAAGATAATATTCCCCCTGTAATGGCGGATACCCTGCAATTCAATTTTTATCCGACCCGCTGGGGTTTCAACGATGAACTGGAGCTAAATTAATCGTGATAGGAAAGATACTTTACTACCTGCTGCTGGCCTTGATTGGCTCCGGAGCGCTTACTTACATCGTCTTTGTGATCCGCTTCTATTTTGGCTGGAAACGCTATAAGCCGGTGATTAATTTTGAGAAGAAACGCGTATCGGTAGTGATAGTAGCCCGAAACGAAGCTAAGAATCTACCGCTGCTGATGACCTGCCTGCTTTCTCAGGACTATCCCAGAGAACTTTACGAGATCGTGTTTGGAGATGACGACTCGCAGGACGATACCGGGGCGATCATCCGCAAATACATAGAAGCTGGCCATAACATCAAATACATCAAGTCCATGGGCAGAGATCAGGCTGTATCTCCCAAAAAGATAGCCCTGAAAAGGGCGATAGAAGCCACAGATGGAGACATCATCCTCACTACAGATGCGGATTGCATGGTTCCCAGCACCTGGATATCCAGCATGGTTTCCCGCTTTAGTGAAGATGTGAGCATGGTGGCGGGCTATTCCCGCACCTTAATTCCAGCCTGGAACAAAACGAGCATCTTGCAAAAGTATGAGCATTTCGATTTTGCGCTCACCTATATGGTGTTGGGCGGCGGTTACACCCTGGGCAAAAGCTGGGCTTGCATCGGGCAGAATCTGGCTTACCGTAAAAGCGCCTGGGAGGCAGTAGGCGGCTTTTCCAAGATCATGCATCTGATCAGTGGAGACGATGTAAACCTCATGCAGCTCATGCGCCGGGAAGGCCATAAGATAATCTTCAATTTCTCAGCGGCTTCTTTTACGCACACCCATCCAGTGACCAGCTGGAAGCAATTTATCAATCAACGCAGCCGCTGGGCTTCGAATATGAAGTATCAGCTTACCTTTGATCCAGAATTCTTTTTCATCCTCTTTTCCATGGCCTGCCTGTATTGGGGTGGGATCGTACTGATGTTTGTAAATCTGAAACTGGGACTCCTGGTCTTTGCTTACCGCATTTTGATCGAACTGATCATGGTCTCGTATTCTCACAAGCACTTTGGCGTGAGCAAGCGCATGCTCGGATTCTATCCTGTCTGGCTTGTCATCCAGACCTTTATGTTAGTCTTTACCATGATTTTGGGGCAGTTGGGCATCTTCGTCTGGCATGGAAAGCGTCCCCCCAAAGGAGCAAACAATGCACGTAATAATATTCGATGATGCGTATCATAAATCATTTTATCCCATCACTCAGACCCGCTCTGTGGGAGATATCCGTGCTGGCATACTCAAGCTTAGACAGCGCCTGAGCCTTGCCTTTCAGGCCTCGCAGGAAAGCGTATTGATCGATCCGCTTTTGAAGGATTTGTACCGGGAGCGACATCCGGATTGGCAGCTTAACTGTGTGCCCGAAGGTGATAAGCTGTATCTGAATTCACGCATTAAGCTGGATGATAAAGTCCAGGCTGAGATCAAGGCTTTGCAGCCCGATGAGGCTCTTTTTAGCGGAGAATACTGCGTAGCTGCGCGCAGCAGCCAGGCGCTTGACTTTGGCTTTCAGGATATCCCCCAGGCCAGGAAAATCCCCAGCCAGATTACGCTATACCGGCATCTGACCGATATCGTGCATGACAATTCCCGGCTGATCTGTCGGGATTTTGAAAATATCTTTTATGATGAAGACAATTTTTTTGAAGTGGAAACCGGAGTAAGCGTGCTGGACCCTTACCAAATCTGGCTTGCTGAAGACGTGAGCCTGGCACCAAACGTGGTTTTGGATGCCTCCCAGGGGCCTATAGTGATCGATAGCAAAGCCCGGGTGATGGCAGGCAGTGTGATCCAGGGACCGGTATATATCGGCAAAAATTCCCTGATCAAGATCGGTGCCAAAATCTATCCAGGCACCAGCATAGGGCCGGTATGCAAGATCGGTGGAGAGGTAGAGGACAGCATCTTTCAGGCTTATTCAAACAAGCAGCACGATGGCTTTTTGGGCCATGCTTACATCGGCGAGTGGGTAAATCTCGGCGCTGATACCAACAATAGCGATCTCAAAAACACATACAAAAACGTGAAGACTTACAACTATCTCAGAGGGGAGTTTATCGATAGCGGCAGTCAGTTTATGGGCTGCGTGCTAGGAGATCACGTGAAAACCGGCATCAATACCAGCCTCAATACCGGCCTGGTAGTAGGCACAGGTTCAAACATATATGGCAGCCAGCTTTTCAGCGGCTTTGTTGCAGATTTTTCATGGGGCGAGGCAGAGAGCTTGACAAAATACCGCTTTTCTGCATTTTGCGATACAGTGGCTATCGTAAAACAGCGCCGGGGACTAAGCCTTAGCGAAACCGAAAAAGAGCTGCTCAGACAAATATCTGGAGAATAAATGCAAGAATATATAGAAGTAGAATTCCGCACTGGCAGAATGGGTTATTTTCTAAATACCGAAAATATACCCCTGCAACCCGAAGACCTCATTATAGTAGAAGTGGAAAGAGGTGAAGACATCGCTCAGATCGTGAACATGGCAGCTGTGCGAGAAGAAAAAGCAAGCTCCGATGCTTCCGGCCGGGTCTATAAAATATGTCGAACTGCCGATGATAGCGATATAGGAAAGCTGCGCAGCGTAACTGAAGAAGAAGTCAAAGCTGCCAATACCTTCAATGACATCCTGCTGCGCTATCCCTTTGAAATGAAGCTGATTGAAACCGTGTATCAATTTGACGGTAATAAGCTTACCTTCTTTTTTACTGCAGATGGCAGAATAGATTTCCGCACCTTTGTGCGTGAACTTGCCACGGTGTTCAAAACCAGGATTGAGCTGCACCAAACCACCGGAAGGGACGAAGCCAAACGCCTGGGCGGCTTTGGGATGTGTGGCAATCAATATTGCTGCAGCAGCTTCCTCAAGCGTTTCAATCAGGTAACCATCAAGATGGCCAAAGACCAAAACCTCACCGGGAATCTGTCCAAAATCTCAGGTCCCTGCGGCAGACTACTCTGTTGCCTGAATTTTGAAGAGGATTTCTATATGGAAGCCGGCAAGGATTACCCTGTGATCGGTACCTGCGTACTTTACAATGGCCAAAAAGCCATGGTCTTACGCAATGACGTTTTAGCCCAAAAAATCTTTATTACGAACGAGGATCAAAGCGTGGTTGACCTGATTCCGTAGGAGTTTTCTATCCTCAAGATCATTAGTGTGCCAGATTTGCAACCATGCTGATCAACATCTTTTCCTTTAGGCCTGAAGAGCTTGAAAGCAGGCTGAAGGAGCACTTTCCAGCCTTTCGCTACCGCCAGCTGATGCATTGGCTGTATGAAAAGCTCGTTTTTGACCCGCAGCAGATGACAGACCTTCCTGCCTCTATGAAAACCTTTCTCTTTCGGAATTTCAGCTTTATCCTGCCTCAGATTGATGCAGTGCAAACAGCTGATGATGGGACTGCCAAATACCGGCTCCGGCTCGAAGACGGCATGGTAATCGAAATGGTGCTGATGCCCAACGATAAAAAGCGCACCCTCTGCGTTTCTTCCCAAGTGGGCTGTGCACGAGCTTGTGCATTTTGCGCCACCGGAAAGATGGGCTTAAAGCGCAATCTACAGGTGCATGAGATAGTGGGGCAAATCCTTCTGGCCGCATCCATCTGCCAGCCTCAGCGCCTTAGCAACCTCGTTTTCATGGGTATGGGCGAGCCGCTGGACAATCTGGATAGCGTTCTGGCCAGCCTTAGGATCATACAGGCTGAAAATTCTCTGACTTTCAGCCCCCGCAGAACCACTGTTTCCAGCTGCGGCCTGCCCGAGCAGATCAGACAGCTTGCAGACAGCAAAGTAAGGACCAAGCTGGCGATATCGCTAAATTCGGCTATAGATGCCAAACGCGATATCCTGATGCCCGTAAACAAAGCGCATCCTCTGCCAGAGCTCAAACGTGCGCTGATCTACTATCTGAATAAAGTCAACTATAAAGTGACTTTCGAATACATACTGATCCCAGAAGTCAATATGGGTGCTCAGGATATCAAGGCTCTGAAGCGCTTTGTGGGAGACCTTTCCTGCAATATCAATTTTATCCCCTACAACAGCGTTCCCGGCCTGCTTTATCACAGTCCATCTGACCAGGAGATCGAGGGATTTTTAAGCCGCGCCCAGGTCTTGAATCAGCCCATCACCTTACGCCGCAGCAAAGGTGCCGGAATCTTGGGAGCCTGCGGTCAATTAGCCGGAACTTAAAGGAGTAAGACATGAAAAGCATTGAACAAATAGCCCGGGAATTTTTCCCAACAGAAGATTTAGCCCACTGTGGCGGAGCTCATAAGATTTGCCTGCATTGCAGCAAATGCCGGGCAGACGAGCCAGACGAGCTCTTTGATCCCGAAAAAGGCATCGCTGCTACTATAGATGCCACTATCCTGAAAGCAGAAGCCAATGCAGATGCCGTAAGTGAACTTTGCGAGATGGCAAATTCATACCAGACGGCCTCCGTGTGCATCAATTCCTACTTTATTCCCCAGGTCAAAAAGCTGCTGCAAGCTCCCGTAAAAAGCTGCACGGTAATCAATTTCCCCTTGGGCTCTGCCAGCCGCCTGGCCGTGAAAAAAGAAGCCAAAGCTGTGCTGGAAGCTGGAGTGGATGAAGTGGATATGGTGCAAAACCTGGCCGCTTTGAAAAGCAAAGACTGGCCCATGGTGCTGGAAACCATCAAGGCCGTTGCCATCCAGTGTCTGGAGCGCAAGAAGCTGCTCAAAGTGATCCTGGAAACCTGTTACCTGGACAGGGAAGAGCTGATTATCAGCTGCCTGATGAGCAAGAAGGCCGGAGCTAAATATGTGAAAACCTCCACCGGATTCGGAAGCTTTGGAGCAAAAGCAGAAGATGTCGCCCTCATGCGGGAAGTGGTTGGCCCAAAATTTGGCGTGAAAGCCAGCGGTGGAATCCGCACTCCCGAAGCTGCCCGGGCCATGCTGGAAGCAGGGGCAAGCCGCATCGGAGCCAGCAGCGTAAAAGCTCTTTTGTAGGAAACAATATGAAACTCCTTATCGCCGGATACAATCTCGACAGCAGCCTGATAGACAGCTTGAAACTGAGCAATGCCAGTCCCGAAGTGATTTCTGCCGCTTATGCACGCATCAGTCGCAGCAGCAAAAGCGTGAATCTGCTGCGCGAAGAAGCCTTAAACGAGGTGGAAAAAGCCCGTAAGTCCAATGAAAACATCATCTTTGAGATGGGGCATGCCTCTGTGGCAGAGCACGCAGTATTCAATCTCGATCTTATCGATATCTCCCGTCTGCTCACCGAAACTGTCCAACGCAGCCGTCTGGCCTCTTTCACCGAAAAGTCTCAGCGTTATGTTACCTTTGGCCGGGATTTTGTGGTTCCAGAAGAGTTAATCAAAAAGCCGAAGCTGAAGAAGGCTTACAAGGACATCATGAAGCAGCTCTTTGGTCTGTATGAAGATAGCTTCAAAGCCTTGTGTGAACACTATGAGAAGCACAGGCCAGAGCTGAAACCCCGGGCCCGGGAAAGTCTGGCCAAAGAGGACGCCCGCTATATCCTGCCCCTGGCCACCAAAACGCAGATGGGTATGACCATCAACGCCCGCAGCCTGGAAAATCTGCTCAGACGACTGGCGCATAGCCCGCTGTGCGAAGCTCATGAGCTCAAAGAGCTGATCTTCAATGCAGTAAAGCCTATAACTCCGTCTTTGATCAGGCATGTAGAGCCAGATGGCTATGCAGGACAGATCAATCTTGATAGCGTCGGCTTTTGTGATTTCCTGCAGCAAGAATTGCCCTGGTTGGCTGAGATCGATCTGGCCAACAAAGCCTGCACGATTTCAGCTTCCCCAAATGCAGATGACAAGGTGCTTGCCGCTCTCATCTACAGTCAGGGAGAGCTTTCCTGGCATGAGAATCTGGATACGGTGTCCCGCCTGCCCAAAATGGCCAAAGAGCAGCTCTGGCAACAGGTTTTCAAAGGTATGCGTGCCTGGCACAAGGTACCCCGCGCTTTTGAAGCGGCAGAATTTGAATTTGAACTCTCTATGAGTGAATCCTGTTGGGCCCAGTTTAAGCGTCACCGGCAGTGTACCCTCCTGAAAAAAGGAGGTTATCCCGGCCTCTCCATCATCCCTCCTGTGATAAAAGAAATCGGGCATCTTAAGGATTGGGAGCAGGCCATCAAGCGCTGCACTCTGCTGGCAGATTCTATGCCGGATTCTTTGCAGTATCTGCGAGAATATCTGAAGCTAAATACTACTCCCTGTAAGATATATGCCAAGATGAATCTGCGGGAAATCTACCATTTTGTGCGCCTTCGTTCCGATGAACACGCCCAATGGGAGATTCGCAGCGTTTCGGATGCCATCTGTAAAAAAGTGAAATTAGAGGCTCCCCAAGCCTCCCGGCTGCTCTGTGGAAAGAGTGATTTTAAGCAAATCTATTGACAGAAAGGCTGCCCGGAAATATCATGATTTCTACTTGCGTCCCTGTAGCTCAGCTGGATAGAGTGGCACCCTCCGAAGGTGAAGGTCAGGCGTTCGAATCGCCTCAGGGACGCCATTACATTTTGGTCAAATTCTTCTAAGAATCACAAAGCAGTAGATCAGCTATGGCAAATGAAGTAATCCTCACCGCAGAAAACATCCATGTCGCTTTTGGTGACCGGGTGATCATCAAAGATGCCTCTTTTGGCATTCATGCCGGCGATAAACTCGGCGTAGTAGGCGTAAATGGCTGTGGCAAAACCACTTTGCTCAAGGTCATCAGCGGTTTGCTCAGACCCGCCACAGGCCTCATCACCACCCGCAAAGACCTCAAAATCGCCTATCTGCAGCAAGACCCCGATGTGGACCCAGATTGCACTGTTTTGGACCACGTAATCCCGGACGATCCCAAAATCCGCAAAGAAGATCATCATTACAAAGCTATGCTCACCCGGCTGAGCATGGATTTATACGATACCCCTCTGGGCATACTCTCCGGTGGCCAGCGCCGCAAGGTAGATCTGGCCAAAGAGCTGTCTCATGAACCCGATCTTTTGCTGATGGACGAGCCCACAAACCACCTTGATCTGGATAGCATTGAATGGCTGCAGGACTATTTGATTACTACCAAAGCCGCCTTGATCTTCGTAACCCATGACCGCTATTTTCTGGATTCTATCTGCAATCGCATCCTCAATATCGAGCATACCCAGCTCTATTTTCATGAAGGCAATTACAGCGAATTTCTCAGGGCAAAGCTGCTGAGAGAGCAGGATAGATTGCGCAAGGAAACCCGGCGTCAGGCTCAGCTTTCCAAAGAACTGGCCTGGCTGGCCAGAGGTGCCAAAGCCCGCGCTTCAAAGCCTAAAAACCACGTGGATAGAGTAAAAGAGCTGCTCAGCAAAAGCTATCTCATCTCACATCAGGAGCTGGATATATCCTTTCAGACCGACCGTATGGGGCGCACCATCCTGGAGCTGCACAACCTCAGTAAGTCTTACGATGGCAATGTTCTCTTCGAGGATATCGACCACAATTTTCAGCCGATGGAGCGCATTGGTATGCTGGGGCCAAATGGCTGCGGTAAAACCACGCTCCTGCGCCTCATCGTGGGAGAGGAAAAGCCCGATCTGGGCAGCATCAAGGTAGGCCTCAATACCCATTTTGCCTATTACAAGCAGGAAGAAGACAGCTTCGATCCCTCTTTAAGCGTGTACGATTACATCGCTCAATATGCAGAGAGCATCCGCAGTGCAGACGGAACCAAGATCAGAGCTACCGAGATGCTAAACCGCTTCCTCTTCGATGCCAAAATGCAGCAAATGAAGCTTTCCGCACTCTCCGGAGGCGAAAGGAAGAGGCTGTATCTGCTCAAATCCCTGATGTTTGGCGCCAATTTCATCATCCTGGATGAACCTACCAACGATCTGGATATCCGCACTCTGGAGATTTTGGAAGACTACCTGGATGCCTTCAAAGGATGCCTGCTCATAGTCTCTCACGATCGATTTTTCTTAGACCGCACCGTGGATTACCTTTTTATCTTCGAAAATGGCAAATTGCGCAAATTCGCCGGCAACTATTCCGATTACCTTCTGGTAAAACGCTACGAAGAAGAAAGCAAAGCAGCCACTCCCCAACCGAAGATCATGAGACCCAAACAGGCCAGCAAAGGCTTGAACTATAACGAACAGCGGGAATTTGCCCTCTTGGAAGCCGAAATCGAAAAACTGGAGGCCAGCCTGAACACTTGCGAAGAAAAGCTCTCGCAAAGAGGCCTGAGCCCCCTGCAATATGCAGAGCTGGCCAAAGAGATAGCAGGACTAAGCGAAAGACATGATCAGGCTTTTCACCGCTGGGTGGAGCTCAGCGAGAAAGAGCAAGAGTAGCTATGGTTCCGAATAGCCAAAATCTCGTGCCTGCATCTTATATCCGCCTTTGGGCACCCTGACAATCAACTTAATTTTAATTCGCCTTTAACTCGAGCTGACTCGAAGCTTCGAGTGGACTCGAGTTAAAAGCGAATTAGAAGCAAGTTAGCTGAAAAGGCAAGGCTGCACCATGTGTGCCGGAAGATGCGATGCTCCGCTGATTCCCGAGGGACGGCATTTTAGATAGCACACCAACAGCTGCACAATGCCCCAAAGTCCCAGCGGGACGGCATTTCAGATAGCAAACACCGATCCGTCCATAATAAGGCTCTCAAAGAATGGAATGCTCGTGTGTATTATAAGGCATTCCCCCAAAATATCGAGTCTCTCTTTTGATAATGAACTTAATGATAGTATCTTAGATATCATCTATGCCTATGTATTTCAGTTTATACTTTTGGCTGTTAAGATTCATGATTCCAGCGTTAATGTCCTTCCAATCCGAGTCCCAACGGGACGGCATTTTAGATAGCAACCTGCAGCTACACAAGGTTATAGAGTCCTGTAGGGACGGCATTTCAGATAGCAAACTCCGATCCGTCCATAATAAGACTCTCAAAGAATGGAATGCTCGTGTGTATTATCATTTGACATAATCAAGCCATACGAAAAATTGGACATAATACTTGTTATAGAGGATTTGCCATGTATAGAGAACCTTATAATTTCACCCTTGAGCGCTATATAGAGCCTTCAAGATTTGCCGCGATCAAAGAATTTACCCAGGATATGCCCACTCCGCTACTGGTGATGGACCTTAACCTGGTTGAGCGTAAATATGATGAATTGAGCGGGAATTTTCCCAGCGCTGATATTTTTTATGCCGTGAAAGCAAATCCTATGCCTGAAATCCTGAGGATGCTGCATGAAAAAGGGTCGAGCTTTGATATTGCTTCCCGCTATGAGCTGGACCTGATGCTGAGCCTGGGCGTGGCGCCAGAAAAGCTCAGCTTTGGCAATACCATCAAAAAGAAAAGTGATATAGCCTATTTTTATGATAGGGGGGTGCGGCTTTTTGCTACAGATAGTGAGACCGATCTGCTGAATATCGCAGCAGCGGCACCGCAGGCAAAGGTCCTATTCAGAATCCTGACCGAAGGAACGGGGGCAGACTGGCCGCTTTCCCGGAAGTTCGGTGCTCATGCCGATATCATCTACAATCTCATCCTGCAAGCGCGGGATTTGGGGCTGGAGCCTTACGGGCTCTCTTTTCATGTGGGCTCACAGCAGCGCGATATTGGGCAATGGGATGACGCTATCGCCAGATGCAAATATCTTTATGACGCTGTAGCCGAAGATGGCATAGAGCTGCAAATGCTGAATATGGGCGGAGGCTTCCCCGCCAGCTATGTGGACCCCACCTTCTCTGTGGAAGAATACGCAAAGGAGATTATCCGCTTTGTTGAAGAGGATTTTGGCGACAATATGCCTCAGATCATCCTGGAACCCGGTCGGTCGCTGGTGGCAGATGCAGGCATCATAGTCTCTGAAGTGATCAATATCAGTCGAAAAGCCAAGACTAATATGTACCAATGGGTATTCATTGATATCGGGAAATTCGGCGGTTTGATCGAAACTATCGACGAATCCATCAAATTCCCTATCTATTTCGAAGGGGAAGGCATGGCAGATGAGATCATCCTGGCCGGACCTACCTGTGACAGCATGGACATCCTTTATGAAAACTTTAAATACCACATGCCCGAAAATACTCAGCCCGGTGACAGGGTATATATCTTTACCACGGGAGCCTATACCCGGAGCTATTCCTCGATCTGCTTTAATGGCTTCCCGCCTTTACACGCAGTGATCTTTGACAAAGGAGAAAATCTATGACCTATCTACCAGTTAAGCAAATGCACGAATTTATGATCGCGGTCTTCAGCAAGATCGGGGTTCCTATTCAGGAAGCCAAAATCTGCGCAGATGTGCTGATCGCAAGCGACTTGCGGGGCATCGAATCGCATGGCATCGGCCGGCTGAAGATGTATTATGATCGCATCAAATCCGGCATACAAAGCCCTGAGACAAAGATCGATGTGATCAAAGACCGCTATGCCACAGCAGTGTGGGATGGCAATCACGGAATGGGACATGTGATAGCACATAAGGCCATGCAAGAAGCCATCGACAAAGCAAAGCTCTATGGTCTGGGCTCTGTGGCTGTGCGCAATTCCACTCATTACGGAATCTGTGGATACTATGCGGATATGGCCACCGGGCAGGATATGATCGGGCTTAATTTTACCAATGCCCGCCCCTCGATCTGCCCCACCCATGGTGTAGCTCCGATGCTGGGGACAAATCCCATCTGCTTCGGTGCGCCTACCAACCTTCCCTATCCCTTTATCTATGACGCCGCAACCTCTATCTCGCAGCGCGGCAAGGTGGAGCAGTATGCCCGGGAAGAAAAGCCCACCCCGCCTTTTTGGGCTATCAATCGCCAGGGTGAAGTGCAGACAGACACCCAAAAACTCTTGAAAGACCTGGTAGATCAAAGCGCCAGTATGCTGCCTCTGGGCGGCACCGAAGAAGTAACCGGCAGCCACAAAGGCTATGGCCTGGGTACAATGGTGGAAATCCTGTGCGCCGCTCTGCAAAATGGCAGCTATCTGAACGGACTCTGGGGACGGGACGCAGACGGGAAACCGGCTCCATACCGCTTGGGACATTTCTTCCTGGCCATCAATATAGATTTCTATACCGAGCTGGAAGACTTCAAGAAAATCAGCACCGATATCTGCAAACAGCTGCAAGCCTCAGAACTCTTTCCAGGCAGAGACCGCATCTGGGTAGCCGGAGAAAAAGAATATGAAAACGAACTAAAGGTAAGAGAGCAAGGTATCCGGATAGTCCCAAACCTGGCCAAGAACATTCGTGTGATGCAAGAAGAGCTGGGTTTATCGAATATCGATATCTGAGCCCCGATCAGCCAGAGATATGTATAAGCTGTTACAAACAATAATAAAACATACAAGGAGTAAAAAATGAAAAAACTAATTCTCATCCTCATCCCTATGTTGCTGGTTATAGGATTATCAGCAATAGAATTTGATATCAGCGGTGAAAACCGTACTCGTGCAGCCTTCTACAACGATCCTGCCGAAAAGGATGGTGGACACATTGATAACCGGCTGAATATCGGCCTTGATTCTCAACTTCATAGAAACCTCAATTTCAGGTTTGCAGTGCAAATCGGTGATACCACTTGGGGCAATGGCGGCGGAGGCATCGGCACCGGTGAAAGAGTCCACGTTACGGAAGCCTATCTGGATTATATGATTGATTCCTTCGATGCCAGAATCAAGCTGGGTCAGATGTATTGGATGGATCGTATGGGTTTGGTGATGGATGATTACTTTTCCGGTCTGGCAATCAGCAAGACTTTTGGGGACAATCTCAACACCGAATTGATCTGGGTCAAAAAAGCAGAAAACGTAGAGACAGCCAGCGATGACAGCGATGTCTTCATCTTCCACGCCATGGTGGATAATGAAATGCCCATCGGCGCATATCTGATGTTTGGAAACTATGAAGTAGCAGATTACCAGAACCTGACCGTGATGCCTTACTTAGCTATGGAAAAAGATGCCTTGAGTCTGGATGCAACCGTTTTCATGGATATGCAGATGGGTGCTGATACAGAAATGGGCTTTGGTGGAGCAGCAAAAGCAAAGCTGGATATGACTGCCTTCGAATTAGGTGCAGACGTCCTGGTAGCTTCAGAACACGGCCTTACCACCATCAGTCCCTGGTATCAGAATGGGCTTTACATCTATGGTATCGGTAAATATCATGATGGCCTCAATCAATACTGGGGCGTGCCATATCAAGGGAATACAGACCTTTTTGCCAGTATCGTGGGAAACATCAAAGCTCCCCTGAAAGAAAAGCTCGATGTCTTTGCTGCAGCAGGATATCTGATGGACCTTGGCTTTGAAGTAAATGCCGGATTGGAATGCACCCTGATCCCTGATCTCTTCCACATGCAAGTCTATGGTGCTTATGGCATTCATGATGATGAAATCAATAACTATGCCCTGGGCAGCAGCTTGAAAATAGAATTTTAGAACACATACTATAATATAAAGCCGTTGCATCTGAATGGTGCAACGGCTTTTTGCTAATAGCGGTTTCTCTAACTAAATCAAAGCAGCTGGCTGATCCTGGTTTTCAGCTCTTTCAGCCGGACTTCATCAGCAGCCTCAGGAATCATTACGCTGCCTTGAAAACTTCCTGCTTTCATCACTTCCACCCGGTCTGATAATCTGATGGCCTCATTGATATCATGAGTTACCAGCAGCACTGTGAGATTCAGCCTCTTTACCACCTGGCCTATCCAATCTTGCAAAGAACTGCGGGTGAGGGCATCCAGATTTGCCAGCGGTTCATCCAAAAGCCAGAGCCTGGAGCCCGTCATGCAGGTGCGCGCCAAAGCTACCCTCTGTCTGAGCCCACCGGAGAGCTGCCAGGGCAGATACTCCGAGTAGTTTTCCAGGCCAAATACGGGGAGCAATTGCAGGGCTTTCTGCCTTTCAGACTTGATGTTCAAGCCTTTTATGCGACAGGGTAAAAGCACATTATCTATCACTTTGAGCCAGGGAAAGAGCAGATCGTTTTGGGGCATATAGCCCAGATATCCGGCTTTTCCGGTGATCTCCTCTCCCTGATAGTGGACGCTGCCGCTATCCGGAAGGGTGATTCCGGCAAAAAGCTCCAATAAAGTGGTCTTGCCGCATCCACTGGCGCCCACGATGCTGACGAATTCGCCCTCTGCAAGCTCAAGATTGATGTCCTTCAGCACAGTAAAGATAGCGCCCTTGAAGAGAAAAGACTTTTTAAGGCCGGAGGCGGAGAGTATGCTCATCAGGGCAGCAAATATTCGTTTGTAAAGGCCTGGTCTATGCTCAAGGGCTCTGAGATCAGCTTTTCATCGCTCATCCAATTTGCAAAGCTCTCCCAGACACTAAGCTTTTGAAGGCCCCAATGCTCAGCCTCGGCTTGATATTCATTGGCCAGATACTTCAAGCTGGCCTGCACCTGCTCACTATTCAGCTCAGGAACGTGTTTGATCAGGATATCAGCTGCTTTTTCAGGTTCTGCGATGCAGTATTCATAGCCTTTTTTTGCGGCTTTGAGGAACTTGACGGCGGTCTCGGAATTAGCTTTCAGATAATCTTCACTGCTGATCAATACGGGAGTATAATAATCAAAAACGGGGTTTAGGTCTTTGAGAGGGATGTAATCTATCTCAAGCCCGCGCTGAGCTGCGATCACGCCATCCCAACCGTAATATATCCATTCAAAATCAGCGTCTTTGCCGATAGTGGAGAAGAAATCGTAGATGCCGGAAATGATCTCAACCTTTGAGATATCCGCATCTGCCGCTTGCATTACATTGCCGAGTATAGCCAGCTCCGAGGGGCTGTCCCAGCTGCCGTAACGCTTGCCTTCGAAGTCTTTTACCGAGCTGATATTGGCCTCTTTCAAAGAAGCAAATCCAGAAGTATTGTGCTGGATCACCGCAGCGATACTCACCAAAGGAATACCTTCACTGCGGGCCCGGATCACATTCTCCTGATAGCTGACCCCGAAGTGGCTCTTGCCTGTGGCTACGATCTGATCTGTAACCCCCTGTCCGGGCTGAAGTATCTGAACTTCCAGCCCTTCCTGGGCAAAATATCCAAGCTCCTGGGCTACATAAAGCCCGGTATGGTTTGTATTTGGCGTCCAATCCAAAGTAACGCTGATCTTTTCTAAATCGCTTTGAGACTTGCCACAGCCGACTAAAGCCATGAGAAGCAGCAAGCTGATGGTCAAAATGATTTGTTTCATTATATCTCCTATACTGCGTTGTATAATCAAATTATGCCCGGGGATGATACTGTCGGTGGGTCTCGATCAACCAGCGGGTATCGACATGGGTATAGACCTGGGTGGTATTGATGCTGGAGTGCCCCAAAAGGCTTTGCACTATCCTTATACTTACTCCCGCTTCCAGAAGATGGGTGGCAAAAGAGTGCCGAAAGGTATGGGGACTCACATCCCGCTTGATTCCGGCTTTGATGCAGGCCTGGCGCAAAATCTTCCAAAAGCCCATGCGGGAAAGCTGATTGCCAAAACGGTTCAGAAAGAGGATATCGGTCTGCTTTTCTTTGAGCAGTATATTGCGGTGGAGCTCCAGGTACTTATGCAGCAAGGGATTCAGGGATTTCAGGTAGGGCACATAGCGCTGTTTACTGCCTTTACCCCGCACCAGGATCATGGTTTGTTCAAAATGCAGATCGTGGATAGTAAGTCCCAAAAGCTCTGAGACGCGCATGCCGGTGGCATACAGCAGCTCCATCATCACTTTATTACGAAAGCTGAGGCTATCATCCATGGGCAGAGAGTCCAATAGCTGCTGCATCTCTTCCACCGAGATGGTATCCGGCAGATAGCTGTCTATCTTGATCGAGGGTACAAGTTCAAAATCAAGCTTGATGGGATGATCATTTATCAGCAGGTGTTCAAAGAACTGCTTGATGGCGACGCGTTTGCGGGCCATGGAGGTATTTTGCATGCCCAGGTCTTGCAGAGCCAGAAAGTACTTCACCAGATCATCCGGCAGGTAATCCACCGCCGCTTTGGGATCAAAGACCAGGAAATCCGAGATATCCCGCGCATAAGCCTCAATGCTGTTTGCAGCCATCCCTCTTTCCACTTTCAGATGATAGAGAAAGTCCTGCAGCAGAGCCTTATTTTTAGGCTCAATTTCCGCTTTGATAGTTTGGAGTTTCTTTGGTAATGCGCACATCGTGAGGATGCGATTCCTTGAGGCCGGCGGTAGTAATCTCCACAAATTCAGCGTTTTGACGCAAGGCCTTCAGGTCTTTTGCGCCGATGTATCCCATGCCGCTGCGCAGACCGCCAATGAGCTGATATATATAATCTTTGAGCGGACCTTTGTAGGGCACCATACCTTCTATACCTTCGGCCACAAACTTGTTTTCATCGGAAGCTGTCTGGAAATAGCGGTCTTTGCTGCCCAGCTTCATGGCTCCTATCGAGCCCATGCCGCGGTAACTTTTGAAGCGGCGGCCGTTATAAATAATAGATTCTCCGGGGCTTTCATCGCAGCCAGCAAAAAGAGAGCCGATCATCACTGCAGCGGCTCCTCCGGCCAAAGCCTTTACTATGTCTCCGGAGTATTTTATGCCGCCATCTGCGATGATGCCGATGCCGGCCTTCTCTGCCTGAACGGCACAATTCATCACTGCCGAAAGCTGAGGAACACCTATTCCCGCCACTATCCTGGTGGTGCAGATCGAGCCCGGGCCTATGCCTACCTTCACTGCATCTGCTCCGTTGTCTATGAGATATTTACAGGCTTCAGCGGTGGCTACATTCCCAGCCATAACTTCTGCTTTGGTATGCGCTTTGACCTGGGCCAGAGCTTCTTTGATGTGGATATGATGGCCGTGTGCGGTGTCGATCACGATGAGATCCACTCCGGCATTATACAGCTCTGTAGCGCGCTCCAGATAGTCTCCCGATACACCGATGGCGGCAGCAACGAGCAGGCGATTTCTTTCATCCTGCACAGCTTGCGGGAAGTTTTGCCGTTTCATAATATCCCGCACGGTAATCATGCCTTTCAGGCTGCCCTGACCATCTATCAAAAGGAGCTTTTCAATGCGGTTCTTTTGCAAAAGCACTATAGCTTCATCCCAGGAAACGTCTTCTTTCGCTGTGATCAGCTCGGTCTGGGGAGTCATCAGCTCCTTGACCTTGCGCTTCATATTGGTTTCAAAGCGGATGTCGCGATTGGTCAGAATCCCCACTAACCGGCCATTTTCCACTACGGGAAAACCGCCCACGCGATACTTTTCCTTGAGCTCGATCACGCGGGAAAGATCGTCTTCGGGCGAGATGGTATAAGGGCTTGAGATTACTCCGCTTTCTGCACGTTTGACCAGGCGGACTTGATTGGCCTGCTGCTCGATACTCATGTTTTTGTGGATCACTCCCAGGCCGCCTTCCCGGGCGATAGCGATGGCTGTTTCGGCTTCGGTTACAGTATCCATTGCTGCGGATAGCATAGGGATTTTCAGGCTGATGTTTTTGGTGAGACGGGTGCCCAGTTCTACGGTGGAAGGCATTACGGTAGAGTGTTTGGGCAATAAAAGCACATCGTCAAAGGTGTAAGATTTTAAGATATTCATGGCTGCTCCATTTCGTTAAATACTCATTTGGGATGTCGCCTGGCGAGAGATCACCTGACGGAATCTGGGTGAGAAAATGCTATTGGGTTTGCTTTTGAGAAATTCTTTGGCCAGATCAACTTCCGCATCGCGGTCTGAGATCAAGGCCAGGCCCAGATATTGGGCATACTCGGCGGCGAGTTCATCGGTAAATTCGTGTTTTAAAAGCCTTGCCGCCCGCGGATTGTCGTCCAGGCCGATCGCCCATTCTATCGCGAGCAGTAGCAGCTCTTCATCGCCGGTTTGGTCAAAGAGAATCTCGAGGCTATCTATTCCTGCAGGCCTAAAGAGTTGCAGCTCCCTGATGCTCTGGGCAAAAGTGATCTTCTGAGCATCGTCCAAAGCTATGCTTAGCATATTCAGGTAGATAATGTCATTGGCAAAATCGCCCCCGGGATGTTTCAGCATATACTCATGCATCAAAGAATCCGCATGAGCACTCTGAACTTGCATAAAGGCAGACAGGAAATACAGATAGTCTCGTTTTTCAAGAAGCTGCGGCACCTGCACTCTTTGCAAGGCAAGCTCTGCCGCCTGATAATCAAAGCTCAATATGGACAGGCGCGCCAGGTCCAAATCCACTTCCTGACTCACCAGAGCCTGGTTTGTGTATTGCTTGCTATCTATCAAAAGCTGCCGGACGAGGTCCAAATCCACTCCTCTGGCCAGATCGTTGTCCGCCTTTAGTCTGTGGATGGAGACGTTGAGGTTATTGCGCTTGTTTACCGGGCTCAGCTGCCAGAAGGGATCATCCAGCAGCTCTTCCAGGGCGGCAGCACAGGAGTCGTACAGCGCTTCCTGATAAAAGATTTGGGCGATCTCAAAGCGGAAGCCGAGGCTTTGTAAGGGCTGGGTACTAATCTCAGCCAGATGTCGGTTTGCAGCTCTGGCCAAGTCGTAGTTTTGCAACTTCAATTGATCTCTGGCAAAATTGCGCATATAGGTAGAGGGTAGGCGCTTATATATCTCCATAGCCTCAGACTCCTGATTCACCGCCAGTAG